>NZ_QQWY01000053.1:0-27003 GCF_003950455.1 Sphingomonas sp. ABOLE | reverse complement strand
GAAACCGAACACCGGCACAAGCGCGCCGCGCGTTCCTGCAAGACGGAGGCGTCACGCCCGGCGCGCTTGTGCCGGTGGCGCACCACGAATATCAAACCGGCGGACTCTCGTTATGACTGCAGGACCAGCGGGGGGCAGGTCACTTGGATCCTAATTTTGAGGACAGGAGGCGACGATGGGGAAGCCCAATTTCAGCGATGAATTCAAGCGTGATGCGGTGGCCCAGATTACCGAGCGCGGGTATCCGGTAGCAGAGGTTTCGCAGCGTCTCGGCGTCAGCCAGCACTCGCTGTATTCGTGGAAGCGGCAGCTGACGAAGGCGGGGTCAGGCGATGCCGGCAAGGATGCGGAGATCCGCCAGCTGAAGCGCGAACTGGCCCGGGTGACCGAGGAGCGCGACATCCTAAAAAAAGCCACCGCGTATTTCGCTCGGGATGCAAAGTGAGATACGCGTTCATTGCCGAGCATCGCGATCGGTTTGACGTGCGGGCGATGTGCCGGTGCCTCGCCGTACAGCCAAGTGGTTATTATGCATGGCAGAAGAGCCCGCTGAGCCGGCGGGCTCGGGAAGATGCTCGACAGACGGAGCTGCTCCGGCGGGCGTGGAACGACAGCGGCAAGGTCTATGGCTACCGCAAGCTGCACGACGATCTGCTGGATCACGGCGAGACCTGCTGCCCGAATCGGGTTGCCAGGCTGACCCGGCTGGCGGGCATCAAGGCGCAGATCGGCTACAAGCGCAGGCCCGGCAGCCATGGCGGCAAGCCGTCCCTGGCGGTCGACAACACGCTGGATCGCCAATTCGACGTGGCTGCGCCCGACCAGGCCTGGGTGACAGACATCACGTACATTCGCACCCTGGAAGGCTTCGCCTATCTGGCGGTCGTGATCGACCTGTTTTCCCGCCGCGTGGTCGGTTGGTCGATGCACAGCCGGCAGACCACCGATGTGGTGCTGCAGGCGCTGCACATGGCGGCATGGCGACGCAAGCCGAGGCATCGGGTGTTGATCCACTCGGACCAAGGCTCGCAGTTCACCAGCATGGACTGGGCTGCCTTCCTACGCGCGCACAATCTTGAGCACTCTATGAGCCGCCGCGGCAACTGCCATGACAACGCCGTCGCCGAAAGTTTCTTCTCCTCGCTCAAGCGGGAGCGCATCCGGCGTCGAACGTACAAAACCCGCGAGGAAGCCCGGCAGGACGTGTTCGATTACATCGAGATGTTCTACAACCCGGTGCGCAAGCAGGTCAGGAACGGGATGCTGTCGCCCGTCCAGTTCGAACGGCAGCAGGTTCTGAAGGCGGAAGGCGTCTAGAAAACTAGGGGCTACTCAGTTATGGCGCGTCACGTCGAGATGGCGCGGAGTGCGGAGGCGCGGTCGAAATGACCGAAATTGCTGATTGTGTTTGACTGGCCGCGCGACGGAAGGAAAGGGAGCAAGCTCTCTTCGACCCGCAGGGTAGACGGTGCGCGTGACGGGTTGCGTCCGATAATCGGGATTGCGTTCGCCCCGGTTTACCGTTGTTGAAGCGTGCGACGTCCGACTCCATCGGCGGCGATCTCTAAGATGCGATCGCCCGCAGGCACGTACGAGGCGGCGAGGCGACGCCGGTCCAGGGTTTTGCCTCGTTGAAGGCACCATCAATCGCCGACAGCACCGCCGTGTGGATTGCTATTCGAGCGTCTGCGATGCGTTTGTTGTCCCGGCTGGGGTTCACCCGGTTGCTCAGCAGGATGATGAAGGCGCCGCGCCGCCGGTCGATATATATGGAGGTTCCGGTGAAGCCGGTATGGATCAGCGCGTCGGGGGAGGCCCGGGGCCCGGCGAAGCTGCCGGCAGCATCGGGCATGTCCCAACCCAGCGCGCGCGAGGTACCCGGTGGATCGGCCTGACGCGTGGTGAAGGCGGCAACGCTCGCCGGCTTCAACAGAGGTTTCCCGCCCCGCAGGTAGAGCGCGGCGAGCTTCGAGAGATCCTGTGCGGTCGAGAACAGCCCGGCATGTCCGGCGACGCCGCCCAGCACATAGGCATTTTCGTCATGCACCACGCCGCGTACCAGCCGGTGTCGAAACACATCGTCCTGTTCTGTCGGCGGAATCCGTGCCAGTTGGCGTGCCGAGGGATTGAAGGCGGTATCCCGCATCTTCAGCGGGAGGAACGCATGGTCGTGCACGAAGCGGTCGAGCGGCATCCCCGACACGTGCTCGACGATTTGGCCCATCAGGATCATGTTCTCGTCGCGATATTGATAGCGCGAACCTGGTTTCCACACGACCGGCATGCGATCGATCAGAGCAAGAAGCTCCTGCCGGTTGCGGCTGTGCTGCCAGAGCAGATCGGTGGTGAACAGACCGGAGCTGTGGCTGAGCAGGTGTCGCACCGTGATCCGCTCGTGTCCGGGCGTGCCGGCAAAGGCCGGAAGATACGCGACCACCGGACGGTCGAGGTCCAGCAGCCCGTGGTCGTAAAGAAGCTCGGCGGCGGTGGTCGTGCCGACCACCTTGGTGAGCGAAGCGAGATCGAAGATTGCATCCTTGGGCATCGGCGGCGCATCGGGCGCGGACGAGATCTTTCCGAAGCTTTGCAATGCCACGAGGCGGCCGCGCATGCCGATCGCGACGACGGCACCGGGAAAGGCCCTGCCGACCCAGGACTGGATCTCGCTGAAGGCTGCAGAGAATCGCTCGGTCGACACGGTGGCGGCTGCGGCGCTTCCGGGTCGCTGGCACAGGTACGCGAGCATCGGCGCAAGGGTGATCGACTGCACGAAGCGGCGCCGTCCGATCTTCATGGGCGCAGTTCCGTCACCTGGCGGACATGCGCGTCGACGGCCCGCCGGCTGAACGGAAACGGCCGCGCTTGGCCGGCCAACCAGGCCGCGTAGCTGTCCCGATAATGGGGGGAGCGGGGATCGATCGACTGGCCCGGCAGCGACAGGACCTGGCTCGCGTCCCAATTGCCGATGTCGCAGACGATCAGGAAGCTCGCGCCGTGGCTGACGGTGCAGTTGCGGGCGGCGACATAGCCGCGCGCCATCACGGTGTAGCCGTCGCCGCCCGATCTGCCGCCCTCGATTGCCGGAACGGCAGCGGCGATCGCAGGCCGGCTCGACAGCGGATGGCGCAGGGCGACACGGTGGGCATCGCCCCAGCGCCAAGCCGCCGGGTCGGCTCCGAATCGGCACTCCGCTGCGTCCCAGGCCCGGCCGAGCGCCGCAGCAAAGAGCGCGTCGCGTGCCGCTTCCGGCTCGGACCCGAGCCGCGCATCGGGGTGCGTGAGCAGCGCGAGCATCGGGCGCGGGTCGATCGACGTGACGAGGTCGCGGGCGGCAGCCGGCACGATCGCGGCCAGGCACGCTGCGCCCAGCTCGATCCAAAGCATCTCGAAAAGGGCCGCGGGGCCGCTGTCGGCGCCAAGACGCGCATCCCAGCCGCGCAGCATCGCCGCCGCCTGCGCCGCCTTGCCCTCGAGATCCCGCGGCAGCAGCGGCAGCAATGCCTGCGCCGGCAGCGAAAGATCGTCGTGCTGCAAGGCCACGCTCTCCTTCAACCCATGCTTCCCAGACTCGCCGAGGACCTGCGCAATCCGATCATAGCGATAGGGTGCGTTCCAGGTGAAGCTCGTCACGCGCTTGTCCGGCGACCAGTCCGGTGGAAGGTTGAACTGGTTGGCCGAGGCGAACCAGCCGCTTTCGGGGTTGCGCAGCGTCGGCATCGCTCCGGTCGGGTGGATACCCTGCCAGTCATAGCGTCCGTCGCCGGGTACGGGCAACAGGCCGTCGTGCCGGGTGCGGATCGGCACATGGCCGAGCAGCCGCCAGCCGATATTGCCGTCGATATCGGCATAATGGAGGTTGGTCGGTGCCACGTGCAGCCGCGCGGCCTGCGCAAGTTCCTCCCAGTTCTTGGCGAGGTTGAGTGCGATGATCGCAAAGGTCATGTTCGCGCCGGGACGCAGCGAGACCGACGCCATCGCCGTGGCGCGGCGCCGGGCAGGGTCGTGCAGCAGCACGGGGCCGTGCTTGGCGGTGCGGAGCGTCACCACCACGTCGGAGGCATCTTTCACGCGGATCGTCTCGGTTGTGGTCGCGAACCGCTTCCATTGGTCTTGGTGGCGATAGCATTCCGGGTCGTCGGGCTTGAGTTCCAGGATGTAGAGGTCTTCCTGGTCGATGTGCGAATTGGTCCGTCCAAAGGCGTAATGGTCAGTATGGCCTTGCATAATCCCGGGCATGCCGGGGCTGCCGGCGCCGATCACGTCGAAGCCCGGCGCGGTCAGGTGGGCGAGGTGGCGCGGCGAGAAGCCGCCGATTCCGAGATGCGGATCATTGGCGAGGATCGGGCGGCCGGTGGCGGAGCGCGCCGCGGAGATCGTCCATGCGTTGCTGCCATGCGCTTCGCGATCAAGCCGATCATAGACCGGGTCGTAGGAAGCGAGCACCGCGTCGTTCCAGGGCAGGGGACCTTCGGTCTCGCCGAGGATGCCCAGATCGGCCTTCGAGACGGCCGCGACATCGAGTCCCTCGGGCAGCCGGGGCTTCCAGTCCCAAGCCAGCGGCGCGGTCAGCGCATCGAGATCCAGCAGCCCGCGCGCCGCCAGCTGCGCTCGGCGGACTTCGTCGGAGCTGCTGCCCATGTCGCCGCTGCGAATGCGCACCAGATCGGCGATGTCCCAGCGCAGCGGCCGCAGCTTCAGCACGCCATATTCGGGCGGCAGCAGCGACGGGTCTGCCTCCAGCTCGGCGATGCGGGCATTGATCCCGTCGACATAGCCACGGGCACAGGCCACCACTTCGGCCGGGAGAGCTGCCAGTTCCGCCTCGACGTCGCCGCGATAGAGCAGCAGGCGGGCGGCGTGGTCATGGGGGACGAACCGCGCGCCGAACGACTCCGCCAGCCTGCCGAGATCACGGCGCAGCTGCAGATCGATCTGGAACAGCCGGTCGCGGGCGACGACATAGCCCTGCCCGAAATAGGCATCCGGAATGGAGGAGGCGCGGATATGCGGCACGCCCCACGCGTCATCGGCAATGGTCACGACGTCCCTTATGCCCATGGCGTTCACCCTTCTCGTGGGTTCGGTGCGCCGGTTCAGCGCCATCGCCGCGCTGCCCCACCCGGCAATGGCGATGGCAGCGCAGGACTGGAGGAGCGCGCGGCGGGGATGGATCGCGTGCAGTCCGGGAGGAGCGCCATCCCCGCGACGCGCGGTCACCGCAGCTCGAACCGGATCCCGACCCGGAATGCCCGGCCCAGCAGGTCGGAATAGGTGCTGTTTGCCGCCAGTCCGGTTTCGGGAAGCAGGATCGGATCGCGATCGAGGAGGTTGGTGACGTTCAGGAACACTTCCCCGCGGGTCCGCTCGCCCTGCGAAATCTTGGCGGTGAGGTTCAGATCGACATAGGCCGCACCCGAGATGTGGTTGTTGTCGATCGTCGGGAATTGCGACACCACGGCCGACGCGCGCCCGACCGGGCAGTCGCCGTTGCACACGATGTAATTGTTGCCATAGGTGCCGCTGCTCACGCCCCGAACGGTGCCGGTGACCGAGAAGCGCTCGGTTTCATAGCTGGCATTGAAGCGATAGATCCATTCGGGCGGGCTGGTGCCGCTCAGCTGCCCGACGACGTCGATCGGCACCACGTTGGGCACGCCGCTGTCGGTGATGTTGTGGATGTAGCGGGTCGCCAGCCCGTGCAGGGTGATCGCGCCGGGCGCCCCGCCGAAGATCCGGTCGAGTTCCACGCGGTAGCTCGCGTCGACGTCGATCCCGCGGACCCATTGCCGGGCGAAGTTGAACGGGCTTGCCCTGAAGAACAATTCGCGGTCGCCGGTCGGGTCCGGCCCATAGGCAGCGCAGAACTCGGTACGGCCCTCGTAGCAGCGATTGATGATGTCCTGCGCGAAGAACTGGCCGATGGCGTCCTTCAGCTTGATGTCGAAGCCGTCTACCGATGCCGAGAAACCGCGGAGGAAGCGGGGCTGGAGCACGACGCCGATATTGACCGAGTCCGCCTTTTCCGGGCGCAGATTGGGGTTGCCTGTGGTGATCTCGCGGAAGGTGACGGTGGTACGGCCGGACGCCGGGTCGGTCAGCGTGTTGGTACGCGACGTGCCCGATTGGAAAAGCTCGCTCAGATTGGGCGCGCGGATGTCGCGCGAACGGGTCGCGCGGAAGCGGATGTCCGGGATCGGCTGCCAGCTGGCACCGACCTTCCATGTCGTGACATAGCCCGAGGTCGAATAGTCGGTGGCGCGCACGGCACCGTTGAACTCGATTCCCAGGCCGAGCGGGACGACCGTCTCGAGATAGGCTTCCTTGACGTTGTAGCTGCCGAAGGTCGGCAGGAAATTGCCGACGGACCAGCCGGTCTGATAGTCGGTCGGCACATAGCCGGAGACCGACTCCCGCCGATACTCACCGCCCACCGCGATGCTGACGTCGCCCGCCCAGGTAGCGAACGGCGTCAGCGAGAGATTGGCGCCGGCCACGGTCTGCTTCAGCCTCTGGTCGCGATAGGGATCGCCCAGCACGTAGTCGATCGCCGCCTGGCTCGTCACGCCGATGCCCAGGCGATTGAGCGGGACGCAGCCATTGGTCGGTGCGGTGAGCGATGACCGGCACACGATCGTTCCCGCCGCAACGCCGAGGGCATTGCCTGCCGGCGCGGACACGGCATCGGTCGCATTGGCCATGCGCGTGGTGTTCATGATGTCGCGAAGCTGCTCGTGCGCGTTGGTCTCGCCATATTGGCCGTAGACGTTCCAGATCGCCTTCCTGCCGAACGCCTGGAACTCCCCCTCTGCGCCGATCGCGTACCGCTGCACGTCGCGGGTGCTGTTGTTCTTGCGATAGGGCAGGTCGACGGCGGTAGTGCCGATCGTCACTGAAGTGACGGCAGCCCGCTCTGCCGGGGTGATGAGCCCGGCAGAAACGGCGTTGGCCAGCGCGGTCTGCAAATAGGGATTGGCGGCGCTGAGAGTTGTGCTGGTTGTCAATTGCGGACCAGCGTTGAACAGCGTCTTCTGCCAGTTGTACGATGCTTCCGCGAACAGCGAGATGCCGCTGCCGACGTCGTAGCTCACGCGACCGAACACGCCTCGCCGATCGTCATCCGTATCGAGGCCGATGTTGCGGCCTTGGTCGTTGAGCTGCCAGTCGCCGCCCTGAGTGAGCGAGGGGGCAGTGGCGCCGCCGACTGCGGGGAAGGTGAGCGCGCCGTACTGAAACTGGCCCGCCGCGCCGCCATTGCCGAAATAGATGCCGCGCAACCTGTTCGCGACACCGCCGCTCGAGTTGAGGATGATGCCACCCGGCGTCGCGTTGGCGACGCCGACCGGCTGGCGGATGAGATATTGCGGCTGGCCGTTGGTGTTGGTGTAGTTGGGATTGGTTATCCGAACGACGCCGCGCGCATTCCAGTCGCGGTCGACTTGGAAGATGCCGTCGCGATGCGCCCATTCGCCGCTGAGCAGGACATGGCCGCGTCCATCACTGCCGAATGCGGTGCCGCCCGCGAGGCTGAACGAATAGTTGGCGCCGTCTCCATGGCCGGTGATGCCGCTGTCCGCCGACGCCTTGATACCCTGAAACTTCTTGTCGAGGATGAAGTTGACGACGCCCGCCACGGCATCCGAGCCATAGGCGGCGGAAGCGCCCCCGGTCACGATTTCGACGCTCTTCACCAGTGCCTGGGGGAAAGTGTTTACGTCGACCAGCCCGGTGACGCTAGATCCGACGGTCCGGCGCCCGTCGAGCAGCACCAGCGTCCGGATCTCGCCCAGGCCGCGCAGATTGAGCGCATTGATGCCGGCAAGGCCGGAACTGATCGCCAGTCGCGAGTTGGAGGGCCGCGTGGAACCGGCCAGCGCCGGCAGCTGGTTGACGAAGTCCGCGATGTTGTTGGTCGGCGAGGTGTTGCGGATATCTTCCTGGGTCGCGACCGTCAGCGGCGTCGGCGATTGGAAGCCGTTGCGCAGGATGCGCGAACCGGTCACGATCAGTTCGTCGGTCGAGACATTCTGCGCCTCGCCCTGCGCCTGGGGGGCCGCACTACCGCTTGGGCCATCGGTTTGCGCGAATGCGGGATTTGCCAACGCGATCGACAAAGCGGTCAACCCCGTTCCGGTCGAAAATAGCCGGCGCCATGATCCGTCGGTCATCTGCAATCCCCCTGTATCTGATGTTTCTGGAGCGTGATTTCCTGCGGACGGTCATGTTCTTGTCGCTGATCCGTGCTCTAGGCGATGGTGCAGGGCGAAGGCGAAGCAGGTCAAGGCTCCCGCGACAATCGTTCGTTGGGTGTGCCATAGCCTTGGATTATGGTGCGATTGCACCCGCGCGCGGTCGCTTTATGCTCCCTGAACGCGCCACGCCTGCCCGTTCGAGGAGCGTGTCGCCGCGTGGCTTGCTCGAGGGGACATCATGGTCGATCGCCGCAGCTTCCTGTTCGGCGCCACCGCTTTCGGTGCAACGCTGCCGGTGCGTGCGATCGCGTGGCCGGGCGATACCTCCTCCTCGACGGTTGCCGGGCTTTCGCGAGCGATTGAGATTGTCGACGATCGCTGGGGGGT
The DNA here is from genome assembly GCF_003950455.1 of Sphingomonas sp. ABOLE. NCBI lineage: Bacteria > Pseudomonadati > Pseudomonadota > Alphaproteobacteria > Sphingomonadales > Sphingomonadaceae > Sphingomonas > Sphingomonas sp. ABOLE. The sequence goes on along the minus strand of NZ_QQWY01000053.1, from coordinate 18,427 downwards.
GCCGCACATCCGCGCAGCGACCAAGGTGGATGCGTTTTTCGGTCAGGGCTATGTCGTCGCGCGCGATCGGCTGTTTCAGATCGATTTCGGGCATCGCCGCGCCATGGGACGGATGGCGGAAGTGTTCGGTGCCGATTTCGCCGAACATGATGCGGCCGCGCGCCTCTTCCATTATCGCGGCGATCTCGATGCGGAGCTGGCGCAGGTCCCCCCGTCAGTGCTGGCGTGCGTGCGGGGCTATGTCGCCGGGATCAACGCGCGCATCGCGGAGGTGGAGCGGGATCCGACATTGTTGCCGCTGGAATACCGCATCCTAGGCGTGATGCCGCTGCGCTGGGACCTGCGCGACTTGGTGTTGGCAAGGGGCGGTTCGGTCGGCAATATCGACGACGAGATCCGCCGTGCGCGGCTCGCGGCAATGGGGTTGCTCGACCTTGACCGTCTGGTCGCACCGCTGCGCCCCGAAATCGCGATGGCGGTGCCCGAGGGACTGGACAGCGCCCAGGTGAGCGAGGCCGACATGGGCGTGCTCCGGCTGGGGGCGTTGCCGTTCGGGCGGGAGACCCCGACCCAGGACCCAGACGAGCTGCTGAGCGCCGCCAATGCGGGATCGAACGCCTGGACGGTGGCGCGCAGCCGCACCGCCACCGGCCGTCCGATCCTGGCCAATGACCCGCATCTCGGCATAGGTGGGTTCGGGCCGCGCCATGTCGCGCACCTCAGCGCCCCAGGCCTCGACGTGATCGGCGGTGGCGCGCCGGGGCTGGCGGGGATCATGCAGGGGCATACCGATCGCTTCGCCTTCGGCCGCACCAATTTCCACATCGACCAGGAAGACCTGTTCGTGCTGGAGCTCCACCCGGAGGACCCCGAGCGCTACCGCCATGACGGCGGCTGGAAACGCTTCACGCGCGTGGAGGTCGATATCGAGGTGAAGGGCGCCGCCCCGCACCGGGCGATATTGCGCTACGCTGCGCAGGGCCCTGTGATCGCGCATGATTTCGGTCGAAGGCGCGCCACGTCGCTGGCGTCGGTGGGGATGCAGCCGGGCGGGTCGGGCGCCTTTTCCATGGTGGCGATCAACCTTGCGCGCGATTGGGCCGGGCTGCGCGAGGCGTTCAAGCTGCACCCGTCGCCGACCAACTTCCATTATGCCGATGTTCGCGGCCATCACGGCCGGCAGGTGATCGGCTTCTGGCCGCAGCGCAAGCGCGGCAACGGGCTGCTGCCGGTACCGGGCGACGGCCGCTACGACTGGACAGGGATGCGCGACTTTCGCGCATTGCCGAGCGATTATGACCCCCCCGCAGGCTGGTTCGCCTCCGCCAATCAGAACAACCTGCCACGCAGCTGGCCGGTCGAGCGGAGCCCGGCCTTCTCGTTCCGCGACCCCGCGCGCTACGATCGCATCGCGCAGGTGCTGTCGACGCAGACGCGGCACAGCATCGCCGACAGCGTGGCGCTGCAGCACGACACGCTGTCGCTGCTCGCCCGGCGCTTCCAGGCGATGCTGCCCGTCCGGCCCTCGGCCGAGGCCGCTGCCGCCACCGCGATGCTGGCGCGCTGGGACGCGAGGATCGAAGGCGCGAGCAGCGCCGCGGCGTTGTACGAAATCGTGCTCCGCGCGCTGAACGCGCGGATGCTTGCCGCGCTGGTACCGGAGCGCGCCCGCGACCTGATCCCGGCGATAGAACCGCCCGAATTGCTGCGTGTCGCGGCGAGCCGCCCGGACCTGGTCGACGCCGCACTCGCCGCTGGCTGGGCAGACGCCGTGAAGTTGCTCGGCAGCGACCCAGCGACGTGGCGGTGGGACGCGCTGCACCGCGTGCGCATCACCCATCCGCTGGCGCGCATACCGGCGATCGCGGCGGCCTTCCCGCCGATCGAGGCTGGCGGATCGGGCGGGGACAGCTTCACGGTGATGGCGCGTTGGCTGGGAAACGGACCGGACTGGCGGGTCGGCGGTGGGGCCAGCTATCTGGAAGTCATCGACGTCGGCGACTGGGACCGTTCGGTCTTGCTCAACCTGCCGGGCCAGTCGAACGATCCGCGCTCACCCCATCGGCAGGACCAGGTTGCCCCCTGGGCCACCGGCACGATGCAGCCCATGCCGTTCAGCCGTGCCGCGGTCGACGCGGTGGCGGTAACTGTCACCCGTCTCCAACCCGATAGGAGCCCGCGATGAAGCGCCTTGTCCTGACCGCCCTTGTCTGGTGCGCCGCCACTGCGTCGAGCGTACCGCGCGTCGATGTCGTGATCCGCGGCGGCACCATCTATACGGGCGCGGAGGCGCCGCCCTTCGTCGGCGACGTCGAGCTCGAAGGCGATAGGATCGTCTATGTCGGACGCGCGCGCGGCACGGCCGCGGCCAAGGTAATCGATGCGCGCGGGATGATCGTCGCACCCGGCCTGATCGACGCCCATACCCATCCGGATAGCTATATCCGCTCATCGGATCCGAAGGCCCGGCTCAATCTGCCGTGGCTGGCACAAGGCGTTTCGACGGTGGTCATCGGTGTCGACGGCTACGGGACGTTCGAGGTGTCCAAGGATTCACACGCGCTGGAGGCGAGCGGCATCGGCACAAACATCGTGCCGTTCGTCGGCTTCGGGTCGATCCGTCAGCACGTGCTCGGCCAGGATGCCCGCGCGCCGACATCGGCGGAGCTGTCGGAGGAGAAGCGCCTGGCGGCAGCCGCGATGTGCGAAGGGGCCTATGGCCTCTCGACCGGATTGTTCTACCCGCCGCAGAGCTTCGCCAAGACCGAGGAAGTGGCCGCGGTCGCCGGCGAGGCGGGCAAGCGCGGTGGCATGTACGACACCCACCAGCGCGACGAATCCAACTATGCCATCGGGCTGCTCGCCTCGACCCGCGAAGCGATCGAGATCGGTCGCATTGCCGGCACCCCGGTCCATTTCGCGCATCTGAAGGCGCTGGGGGTTCCCGTGCAGGGGCAGGCGCCGGCGCTGATCGCCACGATCGAGGCGGCGCGCCGCGCCGGCCAGATCGTGACTGCCGACCAATATCCCTGGCTCGCCTCGGGCTCGAGCGTCGATGCCGCGCTGGTGCCGAGTTGGGCAATGGACGGCGGGTATGCCAAGCTGCTCGCGCGGTTCGACGATCCGCCGACGCTGGTGCGGCTGAAGACCGAGATGGCGGAAAATCTGCGTCGCCGCGGCGGCGCGGAGTCGCTGCTGCTGACCGCGCAGGGGCAGCCCTGGAGCGGCAAGACGCTGGCGCAGATCGCCACCCAGTGGCAGCTTTCGCCGATCGATGCGGCGATCCGGATCCTGCGCACGCCCGATGCGGCGGGCACCGGCCCGGCGGGCACCGACGTCGCCAGCTTCAACATGATCGACCGCGATGTCGACCTGATCATGAAGCAGCGCTGGGTGGTGACCTCGTCGGACGGATCGAACGGCCATCCGCGCCAATATGCGACCTTCCCGCGGCTCTATCGCACCTATGTCCGCGATCGGAAGGTGATCGGCCTCGGTCAGTTCATCCGCCGCTCGACGGGCGCGACGGCCGACATGTACCAGATCCCGCAGCGCGGCTATCTGCGGCGGGGCTATTATGCCGATGTCGTGGTGCTGGATCCCAAACGCTACGCACCGCGCGCCGATTACCTGCATCCGCGCGTCACCAGCGTGGGCGTCGCGGCGCTGTTCGTCAACGGGCGGCTGGCGCTGTCTGACGGCGCGGCGACGGGGATCGCCGCAGGGCGGGCGCTGCTGCGGCCCCGGCCCGCGGGCTGCGGCCAATAGCCGCGCGTTATAGGCGGTGGTGCGAGCGCGATTGGCGGCGCGCGCACCGCCGCTCCATCATGTCCGCATCATGACCATTCCCGCTCCCTACCTGCTCTATCTCGGCCATTCCGATGACGAGATCGGCCTCAAGACCTCACGCGGCCTGGCCGCTTTCCGCCAGCACGATTGCGTGGGCGAGTGGCGGCATGACGATTGCCCCTTCACCCTCGGCCTGCCGCGGATGGACGCTGCGGCCGGTTATGCCGCCGGTGCACGGACGCTGGTGCTGGGCATCGCCAACCCCGGGGGACGCTTCCCCGACTGGTTGATCGGCGATGCGCTGACCGCCATCCGTGCCGGCCTGAACCTCGCCTGCGGCCTGCACCAGCGGCTGTGCGACGTGCCCGAGCTGGTCGCGGCGGCAGCGGCGGCGGGCGTTTCCCTGTTCGACGTGCGCGACGCGCCCGAGACCCTGCCGGTCGGGAATGGACGCCGGCGTCCCGGCAACCGCCTGCTGACCGTCGGCACCGATTGCTCGGTCGGCAAGATGTACGCGACCTTGTGCCTGAGAGATGCGCTGCGCGCGCGGGGCATCGCGGCGGATTTCCGGGCAACCGGCCAGACCGGCATCCTGATCGCCGGCGAGGGCGTGCCGCTCGACGCGGTGATCGCGGACTTCATCGCCGGCGCGATCGAGACGCTGGCGCCGGCGCGCGACGATGATGGCTGGGACCTCATCGAAGGCCAGGGTTCGTTGTTCCATCCGGCATTTGCGGGGGTCTCGACGGGACTGCTCCACGGGGCGCAGCCGACCGCGCTCGTGCTCTGCCACGATCCGCTGCGGCCGCACATGCGGGGCTTGCCGCATTATTCGATGCCGGGTCTGGCCGAGTGCCTGGAGGCCAATCTCCGTGTTGCCAGGCTGACCAGCCCGGACGTGCGCGCCGTGGGCATCGCGCTCAACACCGCCAAGCTGGACGAGGCGTCCGCGCGACGTCTCTGCGCCGAGACCGCGGACGCGCTGGGCTTGCCCTGCACCGACCCCTATCGCTTCGGCGCCGAGCCGATCATCGACCTGTTGCTGGAGCCTGCATGCGCCGCATCCTCGCCGTTCGCCACGACCGCTTCCCGCTGAGGACCCCGTTTCGCATCGCGCGGGGGGTGAAGACCGCCGCCGATGTGGTGACGGTGACGATCGAGGAAAGTGGCGTGCAAGGCTGGGGCGAGGGCGTGCCCTATCCGCGCTATGGCGAGACGATCGAGGGCGCGATCGCCGAGATCGAAGGGGTGCGCGGGCTCATCGAGGGCGGCGGGACGCGCGCGGACCTCGCTGCGGCGATGCGGGCGGGCGCCGCGCGCAACGCGGTCGATTGCGCGCTCTGGGACCTGGAGGCCAGGCTGGCGAAGACAAGCGTTGCCGCGCTTGCCGGTGTCGCGCCGGTCGGGGCGCTTGCATCGGCGATCACCATCGGCATCGACACGCCTGCGGCGATGGTCGCCGCTGCGCGCGCCGCCGCGACGGTGCCACTGCTCAAGATCAAGGTGGATCGCGCCGGGGCGGCTGAGCAGATCGCCGCCGTCCGCGCCGTCGCGCCCGCGCCGCGGCTGATCGTCGATCCCAATGAAAGCTGGCGGGTGGAGGATCTTGCCGATCGCCTGGCGATGCTGCGCGCGCACCGCGTCGACCTGCTCGAACAGCCGGTGCCGGCAGGCGAAGACCCCGGGCTGGGTGCCCTGGCCGGTGCGATCCCGATCTGCGCAGACGAGGCGCTGCATACCCGCGCCGATCTGGACCGGCTTGCCGGGCGGTACAGCCATGTCAACGTCAAGCTCGACAAGACCGGCGGCTTGACCGAAGCTCTCGCACTGGCGGCAGAGGCGAAGGCACGAGGGTTCGGCGTGATGGTGGGGTGCATGGTGTGTTCGTCGCTGGGAATTGCGCCGGCGATGTTGGTGGCGGGAGACGCGGCGTTCGTTGACCTCGATGGTCCGCTCTGGCTCGCGCAGGACCGGCCCCGCGGCGCGCGCGACGACGGCGGCATCCTGAAAGCGCCCGAGCCCGGCTTCTGGGGAACGCCCGCTTGCGCCTGATCCGTCGATGGTTCGCGATACCCTTGTGGCAGCGGGTGGTCGGCGGGTTGCTGCTGGGCCTGGCGCTGGGACTGTTGTGGCCCGAGGCCGCCGGCGCGATCCGGCTGGTCGGCGAACTGTTCGTCCGGCTGATCAAGATGCTGGTGGTCCCCGTGGTGCTGATCACCATCGCGGCAGGGATCGCCACGCTGGGCGATCCACGCCGTCTGGGGTCGATCGGCTTGCGGACGGTAGGCCTGTTCGCGGCCACCACCCTCGTCGCCGTCTCGATCGGCATGGCCATCGGGCTGGCGCTGCGGCCTGGCGCAGGCATGTCGCTGGGCGGGGTGGTGCCGCATCCGCTGGGGCCGCCGGTCACGCCGGCGGACCAGCTGCTGTCGATCGTGCCGCTCAACATTGTTGAGGCGCTGGCGAAGGGCGACATGCTCGCGATCATCTTCGTGGCGGTGCTGCTCGGCACCGGCAGCGTGATGGCCGGCGAGGCAGGGAAACCGGTCGTTGCGCTGCTGCAGGGCCTGTCGACGGTATTGCTGCATATCGTTCGCGCGGTGATGGAACTGACGCCCTTCGGCGTGCTGGCGCTGATCGCCCAGGCGGTGGCGGTGAACGGAGCGGCGGTCTTCGTCCATGTCGGCTGGCTGGCGCTGGCGGTGGTGCTCGCCTCGCTGGTCCAGATGCTGGTCGTTCATGCCGCGTTGATCGGGCTGGTCGCGCGGCTGCCGGTGATCCGATTCTTCCGTGGCATCGCAGACGCGCTGATCGTCGCCTTCTCCACCGCCTCCTCCTCGGCGACGCTGCCGGTCGCGCTGCGGGTTGCGCAGGATAATCTGGGGATATCGCGCGGTGTCGCCTCCACGGTGCTGCCGCTCGGCGCGTCGATCGGCAAGGACGGCACGGCGATGTATGTCGGGCTGCTCGGCCAGTTCGCGTTGCAGGCACTGGGCATCGTGTCGGACACGACGATGCTGGTGACCATGCTGCTGACCGGCGCGCTGGCGGCGTTCGGCACCGCACCGGTGCCTTCCGCTTCGCTGTTCATGCTGGCGGCGATGCTCTCGGCCATCGGCGTGGGGGCGGAGCAGACCGCGCTGGTGGTGGGGCTGGTATTGCCGTTCGATCGTCTGCTCGACATGACCCGGACTGTGCCGTCCGCCTCCGCCAACCTGGCAGTGGCGACGCTGGTCGCCCGGGGTGAAGGAGAACTGGACGCCGTGCGCTTTCGCGGGCCGGTGGTCGAATAGAGGCGGGGGCGCTAGGCTGCATCCATGAACCTGCGCCACATCGAGATTTTCCACGCCGTATATGTGAACGGGTCGGTTTCCGCGGCCGCCCGCGCGCTCAACGTCTCGCAGCCTTCGGTGTCCAAGACGCTCCGCCATGCCGAGAGCCTGCTCGGCTTCGAATTGTTCCAGCGCTCCAACGGGCGATTGCTGCCGACCGAGGATGCGCATGCGCTGTTCGCCGATGTGGCCGATATTCAGGACCGGGTCCGTGCGCTGCGCGAGGCGGGGCGGAACCTGCGGATCGGGGCGGGAACGACGCTGCGCATCTCGGCGCTGCCCAGCCTCGGCCTCGGCGTGCTGCCGGACGCGGTATCGCGCTTCCTGGCGCGACGGCCCAATGTCCGCTTCGATCTCCAGACGGTGCATCACGACGATCTGCTCCGCAAACTCTATGAGCGGGAAAGCGATATCGCCATCGCCAGCGAGCCGCCGCGCGGGGTGGCGCTCACCCATAGCTGGCTGGGCGAGGGCGAGTTGGTGGTCCTGTACCGCGAGCGCGACATGCCGGGCGCACCGCCACGACTGGAATTGTCGCAGCTCGTCGGGCGGCCGCTGATCTCGCTCAAAGGGAGTGGGCCGATCGGCAAGCTGCTGTCCGAGGAGATCGACCGCCTCGGGCTTGTGCTCGACGAAGTGGTGGTGGCGCGAACCTTCTACATCGCGGCGGCACTGGTGCGCGCGGGGGTGGGGCTGGCGATCGTCGACAATTTTACGGCGGCGGCGTCGATGGTGCCGGGCCTGGCCATGCGGCCCCTGCGCCCGTCCGTCACGTTCGACGTCCATGCCATCCATCTGCTCGATCGGCCGCCCTCGGCGCTCGCCGCCGAGTTCCTGACCCTGCTGAGCGAGGAGATCGAGCGGCGATGATGTGGAGCCTGATGCTGCCCCTGTTGCTGGCCGGTGCGCCGGCCGATGCGCCGCTGCCGCCGGCCGTCGCGGAAGCGCTGGCAAAGGCGCCGCCGGGCACGCGGATCGGGCTCGTCGTGGTGGATGCCGCCGGCCGCGAGATCGTCGCGCTACGGCCGGACGAGCGCTTCGTTCCCGCCTCGAACACCAAGCTGTTCACCACCGCTGCCGCCTTCGCGACGCTGGACGTGGCGGCGCCGGACGGTGCGGGGGGCGCGACGGTACGGCTTGAGGGACGCGGTACGCCGACGGTGGTCCTGGCGGGTCACGGCGATGCCCGCCTCTCTTCGGCGCCCGATTGTCGCGTCGACTGCCTGGCCGATCTGGCTGCGGCGGTCGCCCGGCGGACGCGGGCGGTGCGCGACGTGGTCGGCGACGACAGCGCCTTTCCGGACGAGCGCTGGCCGCTGGGGATGAGCTGGAACAACATGGAAGGCGTGTATGGCACCGGCATTTCGGCGCTGACGCTGGACGACAATGTCGTGACGCTGACGGTCCGCCCGGCCGCGGAGGGAACGGCGCCGGGGATAACCAGCGACGGCTATTACCGGATCGAGAATGTCGCGACGACCGGTGCGGGCGGCAGCCCGAAAACGCTTACGGTGGAGCGCATGCCCGGCAGCGACCTGCTGCGGCTGACCGGCAGCATCGCGGCCGGAACTTCGCCGGTGGTGCTGGCCATGGGCGTGGAAGATCCGGCACACCGCGCGGCGTGGCGCTTTGCGCAGCTGTTGCGGGCGGCGGGCGTACGGGTGGCGGGGCACGTCACCGTGCGTCACCGACCCTTGGCGCACGCGGAAGATCCTGCACTAAGCGGAGCGATACCCGCGGCAGCGGTGCCTGCGCCCGCGCTGGAACGCCTCACGCCGCCGCCGCTCGCCGAAGATCTGCGGCTGACCAACAAGACGAGCCAGAACCTCCATGCCGAGCTGCTGCTGCGCCGGCTCGGGTCGAGCGGCGCGGTTGCGGACGGCCATGCCGTGGTGGATGCGCTGCTGGCGCGTGCCGGCATCGCTCGTACCAGCTATGATTTCGCCGATGGCGCCGGCATGTCGAGCTACAACCGAGTGACCCCGCGCGCGACGGTGGCGTTGCTGCGCTGGGCGGAGACACAGCCCTGGGGGGCGGCGTGGCGCGCCACCTTTCCCGTAGCTGCGACCGACGGGACGCTTGCCCGGCGGTTCGTCGGTACGCCGCTGGCCGGACGCCTCTGGGCGAAGACCGGCACGCTCAACGCCGCCAACGCGCTGGCAGGACAGATGAGGACCGCGAGCGGGCGGACGCTGACCTTTGCGGCCTATGCCAACGACATGCCCGGCGGAGCGAGCGCGACGGCGGTGATCGACGCGGCGCTCGTCGCGATCGCGGCGGCCTATTGAGCCGGTGCCCGCATAACCCGGCGATAGGCGAGCCATAGCCTCCAGGCATCTGGCCGCTGCGGCATCCTCCGCGCATAGTTCGGGCATGTCGAGATGCCATGGTCCCCTTCGCCGCTTCCTCCGATCCGCGCTGCTGATCGGGCCAGCGCTGCTCGTCATGGGGGCGGCGGCCCCGTCGCGGCCCGATCATCGCCCGGCGATCGCGCGATTGCTGGCGCTGCCGATGGCGGTGGGGCTGACCGGGGCACGCGATCGGCCGGTGTTCGCCTGGGTCGAGCTCCGCGCCGGTGTCCGCAACATCTGGCTTTTGCCTGCCCCTGGACAGTCGCCGCGTCGCCTGACCGACCGCACTATCGATGACGGCGTGGATCTGCACAGCCTGGCGCTCAACCGTGACGGCACGCGGATCGCTTGGACCCAGGGGGGCGATGCCGAGTTCCCCGATCTGCCGCCGCCTAACAGCGGCCATGCAGCGAGGGGCGGCAGCCAGAGCGTCTGGGTGCGCGCCACCGCCACCGGCGGGGCAGCGCGGTCGCTGGGGGAGGGCCATGCGCCGGTGTTCTCGCCCGATGGCGAGCGCGTGGCCTTTGTTGTAGGCGGCACGCTGCTGCTGGCATCGGCGGCGGACGGGCCCGCGGCGAAGCTCGCGCAATTGCCCGGCAAGATCGAGGATCTGTCCTGGGCGCCGGACGGCAAGCGCCTGCTCTTCGTCAGCCGACGCGGCGATCACGGATTGATCGCACTGTTCGACCTCGCCGACGGCACGCTCAGCTATCCCGATCCGGGGATGACACAGGATGTCTCGCCGATCTTCTCGCCAGACGGCGCTTCGATCGCCTTCATCCGCACCGTCACGCCGCCCTTCGGCGCCACCGGCACCGAAGCATCCTATTGGAGCATACGGATTGTCGATCTCGCGACGGGCCTGGCGCGGACCGCCTGGCGCGCGGGGGCGGGGGCAGGTGGCGACTATTACGGCACCCGTACCGCCAATCTGCTCTGGAGCGCGGACGATCGGCTGCTCTTTCCCTCCGAAGCGAGCGGCTGGGTGCATGTGCTGGCGGTCCCGGCGCGGGGCGGCACGGCCATCGACCTTACGCCGGGCGAGGCCGAGGTCGAGAATTTCACGTTGTCCGTCGACCGCCGCACGCTGATCTATGCCGGCAACCAGGGCGATCTGGAACGACGGCATGTCTGGCAGCAGCCGCTCGCCGGGGGACGCGCGCGGCAATGGACGCCTGGCGACGGGATCGAGGGGTTCCCGACCGTTGCTGGCAACGCCCTGGCGGTGGTGGTGAGCGACGTTCGCCGCCCGCCGCATGTCGCGCTGGTCGCGGGGGCGGGCGTGGTGACGCCGTTGGGAGCGTACAGCGATCCCGCCGAGACCCGCGATTTCGTCGCGCCCCAGCCGGTGCGTTTCACGGCCGAGGACGGCGTGACCGTCCACGCCACCCTGTTCCGCGCGCGTCGTGGGGGCAACGGGCAGCATCCGGCGCTGATCTTCCTCCACGGCGGTCCGCGGCGCCAGATGCTGCCGGCATTCCACCTCATGCCCTATTACGCCAGTGCCTATCTGCTCAACCAGCACCTCGCCATGGATGGCTTCGACGTGCTGGCGATCAACTATCGCAGCGGCACGGGCTATGGCCGCGCCTTCCGCGAGGCTGCGGAAACCGGGCGGGAAGGCGCCAGCGAGTATCGCGACGTGCTGGCTGCCGCGCGCTGGCTGGCCGCGCGGAGGGATATCGACCCGCATCGGATCGGGCTGTGGGGCGGCAGCTGGGGCGGATATCTGACCGCGCTGGGGCTGGCGCGTGACAGCGCGATGTTTGCCGCCGGCGTCGATCTCCACGGCGTCCACGATCTGGTCCGCGCGCCGCCGCCGATGCTGCCGCCCGCCGAGCAGGACCGCTGGCGCGCGATGGCCTGGCAATCCTCGCCGGCAGCAGCGATCGATCGCTGGCGATCGCCGGTGCTGCTCGTCCATGGCGATGATGATCGCAACGTCGATTTCGCCCAATCGGTGCGGCTGGCGGCGGCGCTGACTGCCCGGGGCGTGCCGCTGGAGACGCTGATGCTGCCCGACGAGCGGCACGAATTCTTCCGCTATCAAAGCTGGGTGCAGGCCTATGCCGCGACCGACGGCTTCCTCGATCGCACGCTTGGCGGCTCAGCCCCGTAACAGCGCAAGGGCGTTGGAGGCGAGCAGGGGCGGCGAAGGCGGCGACGGCTGCAGCGCCTTCGCGGTGGCCTTGGCTTGGGGGGACAAGGCGGCGATGCCGGCGCCGACCAGGAACTGGCGACGTTCGATCATGGCTGGTTCTCCGCTGGCCGGGCGGGCAGGCCCGCCAGATAGAGTGCGCCGCTCAGCGCGTCGCCCAGGGGTTCGCTGAGCCGCGCCACGGTGCGGGCACGCAGCCATGGTCGCATCTTGGCCGAGAGGCCGCCGAGCAGCGCGCAGCGTGCGGCGCCGCGTTCGAAGATCGTCTCGATGAAGCGCTCGATATGGCCGACCGCGTCCTCGACGATCGAGCGGGCGATGGCGTCGTCGGCTTCGGCATGGTCCATCACCAGCGGCGCGAAGCTGCCATAGTCGCGCGGGGTGGCCTGATCCATCCACGCGACGGCGCGCGCGGTATCGTGGCCGAAGCGCTCGGTAACGGCGGTGCTGAGCGGCGTCGCGCGGCTCCGGCCATCCAGGGCACGCAGCGCGTGGCGCATCGCGCTCAGCCCCAGTGCGGCACCGCTGCCTTCGTCCGAAATCGGGAAGCCATAGCCGCCGATCCGGAAATTCTGCCCGCGCACCCGCACCTGCGCAACGCTGCCGGTGCCGATGATCAAGACCGCGCCGTCCCCGCCGCCATGCGCGCCCAGATTGGCAATGGCGGCATCGGTATCGAACACCGTCGACGCGAAGGGGAAGGCGAGGTCGTCCAGCGCGGCGCGGACACCCGGCCGCGAGATGCCGGCGATGCCCATCGCGGCGCGGATGCCCGCGACCTGCGCCGCGTCGAGCCCCGCCGTGCCGATTGCCCGCTCGGTCACCTCCCGCAGCGTGGCATAGAGTGCGGCTAGTCCCAGCCCGGCATTGGCGGGACCGGCCTGGGCGGTAGCAAGCACCCGGCCGGTGGCATCTACCAGGCGGCAGCGGCAGTTGCTGCCGCCCGCATCCACGCCGAGGAAGAATTGCGTCATCCCGATCCTCCGCTACTGCGTCTGCACTTCTTCCAGCGTCGTCCGGAAGCGGCCGTCCAGCCAGGCAGTGATCTCGCGTGCCGCCGGATGGTCGATCGCCCCGTAGCGCTCGCGCAGCTCGGCGAAGCGCGGGCCGAGACTGTCGAGGCCGGTGTCCTGCAGGGGCAGGATGTCGCGCCGGAGCACCGTCGCCAATTCGCTGCCGAGCACGGTGGTGGCAGCTTCGAGGAACGCCGCGCCATAGGCATAGCGGCTGCCCTCGCGGTAGCTGGCTGCGAGCGTCAGCGCCGGAATACAGGACAGGATCGGCTGCGAGGCGGGGTTGATCGCGTGACCGCTGAGGTGACGGCGGATCGCGGCGGGCCGGCCGGTAAAGGCGCGAAGGTGCAGGAATTGCGACATGCGCACGCCGTCATTGACCGGATAATTGTCCCACAGGCACACCTTGCGGCCGAGTTCCTCCTGCACGCGCCTGAGGTGGGCGACGCCGATTTCGCGCGACACGACTTCCTCGCCCGTCCAGTAGACGCGCACCTGGCGATCCAGATAGCGCCCAAGGTCCGGCAGATATGCCGGTGGCCGCTTGCCCCAGGCGCGCTCGAGAATGGGGTCGTCCGAATAGAAGCTGGGACAGAAGAACACCTGGCCGGCGCGGCTGTTATTCGCGCAGAAATCGACCAGTTCGGCCTGCCCGCGGGCCAGATCGGGCAACTCGGCGGGGAGGTCGTCGAACAGGATGGCGAGGTCGTCGATCCCCAGCGCATCGAGCTGCCGGAGCTTCTGCTTCAGCGCGGCACGCGATTCGTCGCCGAACGGGTGGGTGCTTCCCACCGGGGTGAGCGCCACGCCGAAGCGGACGTTGCGCGCCCTGCATTCGGCGGCGAAAGCAGCCAGTGCGGCGAACTGCTCGGGCGGGTGCGGCTCGCGCCAGCGGCGGCGCAGGAACGGGTCCGCCTTGGGGCCATAATGGTAGAAGCGATAGCCGGCGCCCGCCAAGGTGCGCAGGACGGTGGTGCGGTCCGGCCAGCTCCAGGGCTTGCCGAAAAAGCCCTCGATAACGCCCAGATTTACCGCCATGCCTGCCCCTTCCCGTGCTCGACGCCTTCCCGCGTCACCGCGTCCACGGCCCCCCGCAACACTACCTCCCGCAGCGCATCCAGCGCGGGATAGGCTTCGCGGTCCGGCCGGTGCAGCCGATTGGTGAGCAAGACCACCGTCAGGCCCAGGTCCGGGGAGAAGGCGAACCAGGTGCCGGTGAAGCCCGAATGGCCGTAAAAGGGCGCGGCGATCCCGCTGAGCCGCGTCTTGTGGAAGCCCAGGGCCTGGTCGGGATCAAAGGGGGCCTGCTCGAAGGCGGCGATCGTCTCGGCAGGCGCGAGCCGCCAGCGCCCGTAGCAGCCACCGTTCAGCAAGGCCTGCGCATAGCGGGCGAGGTCGGTCGCGGTCGAGAACAGCCCGGCATGGCCCGCTACGCCGCCCCAGCCAAGCCAGGCGTTCGCGTCGTTCGCCTCGCCGACCAGCATGGTGCTGCGATATGCGGAAAAGGGCTGGGCGGCGGGGAAGGGCGCGGCCGGGTAGGGCTTGCCGGTCTCCGCCATGCGCCGCTGATACCCATCCCCCTGCGACGTCGCCGCGGCGCGCCGACGCAGCGCCGGTGCGGGCAGGAAGCCGGTGTCGACCATATCGAGCGGGCGGTAGATCTGCTCGCGGACATAGCGGTCCAAGGGCATCCCGGCGGCCTTGCCGACGATCGCGCCGAGCAGCATGAAGCCGAGATCGGAATAGGCGAAGCGCGTTTCCACCGGATAGCGCCGCGGCAGCGCCGCCAGATAGGGCAGCACCCGGCCCGATGCGTCGCGGTGCAGCCAGGTCGGCTGCCATTCCCAGAGGCCGGCCCGGTGCGTGAGCAACTGGCGCACCGTGACGTCTGCCTTGTCGGTGGTCCGGAACTCCGGCAACAGCGCGCCGAGGCGATCGTCGAGCGACAGCCTGCCGGTGCCGACGAGGTGCAGGACCGCGGCCGTGGTCGCCTCGATCTTGGTGATCGACGCCATGTCGAAGAGCGTGTCGACGGTCATCGCCCGCGGCGTCGCCAGCGTCCGCAACCCGCCGTCGGGCGTCGATGCCAGCGTCTGGGCGGCGCCGAATGCCGCGCGATGCACGATCCGCCCCCGGGCCGCGACCAGGAGCACGGCGCCAGGATAGAGCGCGCCGACGCCCTTCTGCACCGCCTCGTCCAGATGCACGAAGCGGATGTCTTGAGGCCCGGAGGAGGGCTCTTGCAGCGTGGGGCAGGCAGGCGCCGCGCGTGCCGGTGCCGGGATCGGCGCAAGCGCGGCCGCGCATGCGACCAGCCACGCCGTCGCGAGACGCGCGGGGAAATGGTCCTTGCACCGCCTGCGGATCTTCAAGCCCTCCATCCTCCCAGCCATAGCATGGAGCCGGGTGGCTACCCATTCCACCATGGCGGGCTGCCATAACGGTCGGCCATGGGCCACGCTTTACAGGGCTCGGATGGATGTGCGACCCGTCGTGGCATGCGGAGGCCGCTGGGCCGGCGGATACACCCTTCAGCGTGGGTTGCGACGACGATGGCTCTCTCCTTCACCCTTGCGGACTGGATCGTGATCGCGGCCTATTTCGCGGTGCTGCTGATCGGCGGCTGGGCGTTCATGCCGCGCCGGACCGAAAATGCGCGCGAGTATTTCCTCGCCGGCGGCACCGTTCCCGCTTGGCTTGCCGCGGTGTCGGTCCTGTCCGCGACCCAGTCCGCAGCGACCTTTCTCGGTGCGCCCGATTATGGCTACAGGGGGGATTACAGCTATCTCGGCTCCAATCTGGGCGTATTGCTCGGGGCGATCTTCGTCGCGCGCGTGCTGATCCCGCGCTTCTATGCCGCGCGGGTGACGACCGCCTATGAACTGCTCACCCGGCGCTTCAGCATGCGTGCGACCCGTTGGGCCGGCGGCATGTTCCTGGTCGGACGCATCTTCGCGGGTGGCGCGCGCATCTATCTCGCCGCGATCGCCATCGCGATGGTCGCGACGATGACGGTGAGCGCGACGAGCATCCTGTGCGCGGCCGCCGCACTGGTCGCCGCCAGCTTCCTGTTCACCTTCGTCGGAGGGCTCCGCTCGGTCCTGTGGAACGACCTCGTGCAGTTCGTCATCTATCTGGGGTCGGCGATCGCGGTGCTGGTGTTCCTGCGGCTGTCCATCCCCGCCTCCAATGCCGAGATCCTGCAGGGCCTGGCGTATACGCCGGAGGGGATCAACAAGCTGCGCCTGTTCGACCTCTCGACAAGCCTGGACAGGCCCTTCTCGCTGCTCGCCATCGTCACCGGGGTGACGCTGCTGCACACCGCCTCAGCGGGGATGGACCAGGACATGACGCAGCGGCTGCTCGCCTGCCGCGATGCGCGCACCGGCGCGCGCGGCCTGTATCTGTCCGTGCTGGCGACCGTCCCGGTGGTGGCGCTGTTCGTCACCATCGGCCTGCTGCTCTATGTGTTCTACGATCGGCCCGATCTGATGCGCGGCGCCACGGCGCAGGCCGGCCAGCAGTTCGGCGGCGAGAAGATCAGCATCTTCATGCACTACATCCTTACCGAAGTACCGCCCGGGCTGCGCGGGCTGGTCACCGTGGGCATCACCGCGGCGGCGGTGGCGACGACCAATTCGGCGCTCAACGCCATGTCATCGGTGTTGATCCAGGACTTTTATCGTCCCTGGCGCGAGGCGCAGCGCGGCGCGTCGGACCGTCACTACGTCATCGCCGGGCGCGTGGGCATGGGGCTGATCGGGCTGGCCATGCTGACGATGGCGGTGGCATCCTATTTCTGGCAGCACCATTCGAACATGGGGCTGCTGGAATTCGCGTTGCAGGTGATGGTGTTTGCCTATGCCGGGCTGCTCGGAGTCTATTTTGCCGCCGTGTTCACCGCGCGCGGGACGACGGGCTCGGTGATTGCCGCATTGCTTGCCGGCTTCGTCGTGGTCTCGCTGCTCCAGCCCGCGATCGCCCGCGCGGCCGGACTCCCGGCGGCGCTGACGGGCCTCGCGTTCCCCTTCCAGCTCTGCATCGGCACGCTTGTCGCGTTCCTCGTGTGCATCGCATCCCCTTCTCCCACCGCCGTCGCCTCCTGAAGGACGCAGCGCCATGGCAACCGAAGCGATCGATCCCCGCTATCAAGACCTCGACCAATGGCCGACCGCGATTGCGGTGGAGGCGATGGTCGAAGGCCAACTGGCGGCAATTGCCAGCCTGCGGAGCCTGGCCACCCCCATCGCCGAGGCGGCGGAGGCGGCGGCACGGCGGCTCGGGGAGACGGGGCGTCTGGTCTATGTCGGCGCCGGCACCTCCGGGCGGATCGCGGTGCAGGACGGCGTCGAGCTGTATCCGACCTTCAACTGGCCGCGCGCGCGGGTGGCATTCCTCATGGCCGGGGGCATGCGCGCGCTCACCGAAGCGGCCGAGGGTGCCGAAGACGATGCCGAGGCGGGTGCGCGGGCGATCGACGATGCCGGGCTGCAGGCAGCGGACGTGGTGTTCGGCCTGGCGGCGAGCGGCCGCACGCCCTTCACCGTCGCGGCGATACGCGCGGCGCGGGCGGCGGGCGCGCTGACGATCGGCATCGCCAACAATCCGGCGACGCCCCTGCTGGCGGCGGCAGAGCATCCCATCGCCGCGGATACGGGAGCGGAGATCGTCGCCGGTTCCACCAGGATGAAGGCGGGCACCGCGCAAAAGGCGATACTGAATCTTCTGTCGACCGCGATCATGCTGCGGAAGGGGTTGGTCTATCGCGGGCGGATGGTGAACATGCGCGTCTCGAATGCGAAGTTGCTGGTGCGCGGTCAGCGCATGGTAGCGGACTTAGCCGATACCGACATGGATACTGCCGACGCGGCGCTTGCCCGCGCCCACGGCGATATCAAACTCGGTGTTCTTGTTGCCTTGGGCATGAGTCTGGCCCAGGCGAGAGCCCTCTTGACAGTGAATGACATGAACCTTCGCGCGGCGCTCCAAGCACTTTGTAAATAATGACGACGGCATGGCGTTCTACGCAAATTCAAAATTTCTCGAATCAAATATTGCTACTCTAGATGCATTGATCATATGGGCGCGCAACGCAGAACGATAGCTCGATGCTTCAGCCGGAGCGGTGAGACGTGCAAGTATCCGAAGGTGACTTCATTGGCGATCGTGCGCACCCAATTTGTGACCCTGCGGTTGCCTTTAAATAACCTCAAGGTATTGGTAATGAAATAGAAGTTATCTGCAATAATTCTCTGGTAACACCAGAAGTGCCGTCAGTTCTCGGCTCCGTTTTGTCTCGATGAGCGAGGAAGGGGTCAAGGTTTCAGACAGGAACCAAGAGGCAAGCTCAAGAATCGTCGCGAGGGGGGGGTAGGAATCTCCGTCGAATTGACTATGCCGCGCTGAACTTCGGTTCGCGGCTGCTCCCGACCAACGTGCGCCGTTCGCCGATCGGTCCTCGCACGGCAGATCCCGCCAGAGACAGCCATTCGCCCAGCTGCAGCCTCCGACAGCAGTGTGCTCACCAATGTGGTCATTAGTCAGGGTTGCCCGTCCCCGAACGCAGACGTTAGAGGTAACCGGCGCAACGTATATGGTCTCTGCCCAACTGTCCCCAAAAGGTAGGTCGTGGAATGTTATGCGCATGTTTGCCGGGGTGAACCGCGCCGGGTTTGCCGGAGGCCATTAGATGTGAGTCACGCCGCCATAACGATCTGCTCAGCGGCAGCATAGTAGTTCGCTTCGGCTTCGGCAGGCGGGATGTTGCCGATGGGCTCGAGGAGC
>NZ_QQWY01000052.1:0-27669 GCF_003950455.1 Sphingomonas sp. ABOLE | reverse complement strand
GGATTGGGGTGGGGCAGCGTCTCACCGAGACCAAGCTATGATCTGGCATCCCTCCACCCCAACCCCTCCAAGGAGGAGGGGCTTAGACGCTATTCCGGGGCCGTCCGCGATTCCGGCACCTTCTTCGCCGCCGCGCCCCTGGCCCGCGCCGAACCCGCCCGCCACGAAGCCCCGCTCGCCACCGATTTCCCGCTCGGCGTCGCCCGCGGGCAGGTCGCCAAGACCTATATCGTCGCCGAGGCGCAGGACGGGCTCGTCCTGGTCGACCAGCACGCAGCGCACGAGCGGCTGGTGCTGGAGCGGATGCGCCGCGCCATGGCCGGCGGCACCGTTCCCTCCCAGGCGCTGCTCCTCGCCGAAGTGGTCGAGCTGGACGAACCCGGCTGCGACCGGCTCGAAGCCCGCGCGCAGGAACTGCGCGCCTTCGGGCTCGAGCTCGAACGCTTCGGCCCGCGCGCGATGCTGGTCCGGGCGGTGCCCGCCGCGCTCGGCACCGGCGACGTGCACGGCCTCGTCACCGATCTCGCCGACGAGCTCGCCAGCTTCGACGAGGCGCTGAGCCTGAAGGAGCGGCTCGATCATGTCGCCGCGACCATGGCCTGCCACGGTTCGGTGCGCGCCGGGCGCATCCTGTCGGTCGCCGAGATGAACGCGTTGCTCCGCGAGATGGAGGTCACGCCGCATTCGGGCCAGTGCAACCATGGCCGCCCCACCTGGGTGAAGCTGGCGCATGGCGACATCGAGAAGCTGTTCGGCCGGAAGTGACCGCCGATCAGCGCTGCAGGGCGTAGCGGAGGCGCACCGGGCGGCCATCCTTGGTCGCGCTGACGTTCACGACGCAGATATGCTCCATCTTGCTGTGCGGGCCGCAGCCGATGCCGGCGAATTTGAGCTTGGCATCGAACAGCAGCCTGCGGTGGCCGCGATCGGGCACGCCGTCGTCGACGATCATCTGGCGCACCACCTCCTCGGCATTGTCGAAGCCATAGGCGATCGCTTCGCCGACGAAGATGTCGCCGCCGTGCCGTTTCACCCGGATGCCGGGATCGCTGCCATCGGCACCGCGATGCCCCCGTGCGCCGAGCGCACCCTGCTCGCGGGAGAAGTCCACCGCGGTCAGCGCGAGGATCTCGGCCTGGGTGAGCGGTGGGAGCGGTTCCTGCCGTTCGAGAAAGGCGATGGTCTCGTCGACCACCACCGTGCCCTCGCGGGTGAGTATCCCGTTATAGTCGCCCGGCAGATAGACGACGGCACCGTCGAAATAGCTGCGATATTCGCGCAGCTTCTCGGCATAGGCGCGGGGATTGGCCCGCGCGGCGTTGATCTGGGCGAGGACCGAATCCTCGAGCGTTTGCGCATGCAGCGCCGTCGCCGCGAATAGCGACAGGAGAGGCGCGCATATCGCGAGCACGCGATACGACATAGGACAAAACCCCAAACCTCCCGGTCAGGGGTGTATCTGCACGACTCGTGGATAATCAAGCGTAATAATTGCGTAGGCGAAAGGAAGCGATCACCTGCCAGACGCGCTGTCAGAGCGTGCGGATCAGCCCTTCCTGGGTGACGCTCGCCACCAGCCGACCGTCCCGCGCGTAGATGCTGCCGCGATTGAAGCCGCGGGTGTGGCCGGCCCAGGGACTGTCGGTCGCGTAGAGCAGCCAGTCGTCGAAGCGGAACGGCTCGTGCAGCCACAGCGCGTGATCGAGGCTTGCGGTCTGCACCTCGCCGCTCATCCAGCTGACGCCGTGCGGCAGCATGCAGGTGCCGAGCAGGGTCATGTCGCTGGCATAGGCAAGCATCGCGCGGTGGAGCGCGGGTTCCTCGGGCAGGGGGGCGACGACGCGGAACCAGCTATGTTGCCGCGGTTCGCGGGGCTCGGGCTGGAACCAGTTGCGCGGGTTGACCGGGCGGATCTCGATCGGCCTGGCGCGGAGAAAGAAGCGCTTGAACTTCTCGGGAATCTGATCGCGGATTGCCTCGCGCAGCTCGGCCTCGGAGCGGAGGTCCTCGGGCGGCGGCACCTCGGGCATCGCGTCCTGGTGGAGCAGCCCCTCCGCGGGCAGCTGGAACGAGGCCGCCATGTTGAGGATCGGCTTGCCCTTCTGCATCGCGATCACGCGGCGATTGGCGAAGCTGCGCCCCTCGAAATCGCGCACCACGCGGTAGAGGATCGGGTAGTTCTCGTCGCCCGGGCGCATGAAATAGGCGTGGAGCGAATGCGCGACCTTGCCGTCCTCGACCGAGCGCTGCGCCGCCTGCAGCGCCTGGGCGATCACCTGTCCGCCGAACACCCGGCCGACGCCGCCCGGCTGGCGCGCGCCGCGGTAGAGATCGGTATCGAGCGTCTCGACGTCGAGCAGCGCGGTTAGGCCGGCGACCAACTCCTCGGGGGATTTCGCGTCGGTCATCAGTAGCCGGCCGCCTCCGCCAGCGCATTGGCGTGATAGTTGGAGTCGCCGAACATCTCGGCCAGCACGCGCGCGCGCTTCATGTAGAAGCCGATGTCATATTCGTCGGTCATGCCGATGCCGCCATGCATCTGGATACCCTCTTGCACCGCGAGGGTGGTGGCAAGCCCGGTCATTGCCTTGGCGATGGCGACGGCTTCGTCCGCCGGTTCGCCGGCATCGAGCAGCTGCTGCGCCTTGAGTGTCGCGGCGCGGGCGACTTCCAGCTCGCTATAGAGATGCGCGGCGCGGTGCTGGAGCGCCTGGAAGCTGCCGATCAATGTGCCGAACTGCTTGCGTTCCTTCAGGTACCCGATCGTCATGTCGCTCGCGCCCGCGCCGACCCCGAGCAGTTCGGCCGAGGCACCGGCGCCGGCGGCGCGGAGCAGCCGGCCCAGCGGATCGGCACAGGCATCGATCTCGCCGACCACCGCATCGGCGGTGACTTCGACGCCGTCGAAGCTGGCATGCGCGGCGAGGCTGGAATCGGCGAGGCGTTCGGGGCGGAGGTCGAGGCCCGCCGCCTTGGGGTCGATCGCGAACAGGGTGATGCCTGCCGCATCGGTATCGCTGCCGGCGGTGCGCGCGGTGACGAGGATCAGGTCGGCGGCATGGGCGTGATGGGCGAAGCGCTTGGTGCCGCTCAGGCGGAAGCCGTTGCCGGCGCGCTCGGCCTTGAGGGCGACGGCGCGGCCGAACTTGGGTTTCTCGTCATGCGCGATCGCGATCACCGCTTCGCCCGCGGCAATGCCGGGGAACCAGCGATCGGCATGCGCCGTGCCCTTCAGCGCCTCGACCGCGGCAACGGCGGTCGAGAGGAAGGGGGAGGGGGTGAGGTTGCGGCCGATCTCCTCCAGCACCACGCCCGCCTCGACATGGCCGAGGCCCAGCCCGCCCGAAGCTTCAGGGATCAGGATGCCGGTAAGGCCCATCTCGGCGAACTGCTTCCACAGGTCGCGGCTGAAGCCGGTGGGATCCTTGGCGTCGCGCAGCGCGCGGAGGTGGCGGACGGGGGCATGTTCGGCGACGAACTCGCGGGCGGTGTCGCGGAGCATCGTCTGTTCGTCGTTGAGGTAGAGCGGCATGGTTCCATTCCTCCCTCTCCCCCTGCGGGGGAGAGCCGGGGAGAGGGGCAGTCTCTCGCGCCGGCCCGTTTGTGACTGTGGGACTGCCCCTCTCCCAACCCTCTCCCCGGTGGGGAGAGGGCTTTTCAGCCCGGCAGTTCGAGGATGCGCTTGGCGACGATGTTGAGCTGGATCTCGCTGGTCCCGCCCTCGATCGAATTGGCCTTTGTGCGCAGCCAGGCGCGCGGCCTGGCGCCCTTGGCCGAGGCCTCGCTCTCCCATTCGAGCGCATCCGATCCGCCGGCGGCCATGATCAGTTCGTGGCGCTGCTTGTTCAGCTCGGTGCCGACATATTTCATCATGCTCGGCTGGGCGGGATGGGCGCGGCCGGCCTTGAGCTCGTCGAGAAAGCGCTCGGACATCGCCGAGAAGGCGCGCATCCGTACCTCGAACAGCGCGATCTGCGCGCGTAGGATCGGATCGGCGAGCCGGCCCTGGTCGTCGAGCCCGATCGTCGCGATCGCGCCTTCGATCAGCGGATTGCCGCCCGCCCGGTCCAGCCCCATGCCCGAGATCATCTCGCGCTCATGGCCGAGCAGATACTTCGCGACGTCCCAGCCCTTGTTCTCGTCGTGCACGCGCTGGGACTTGGGCACCTTCACATTGTCGAAGAAGGTCTCGCAGAAGGGCGAATAGCCCGAGATCAGCAGGATCGGCTTGGTCGAGACGCCGGGCGAGGCCATGTCGAACAGCACGAAGCTGATCCCGCCCTGCTTGGTCTCCTTGGAGGTGCGGACCAGGCAGAAGATCCAGTCGGCCTTGTCGGCATAGCTGGTCCACACCTTCTGGCCGTTGACGACATAATGGTCGCCGGCATCCTCGGCCCAAGTCTGCAGCCCGGCGAGGTCCGAGCCGGCATTGGGTTCGGAATAGCCCTGGCACCAGCGGATCTCGCCGCGCGCGATCTTGGGCAAATGCTCCAGCTTCTGTTCTTCGGTGCCATATTTGAGCAGCGCGGGCCCGAGCATCGAGATGCCGAAGCTGTTGAGCGGGGTGCGCGCGCCCATCCGCTTCATTTCCTCGCGCAGGATCTTGGTCTCGGCTGGGGAGAGTCCGCCGCCGCCATATTGGGTCGGCCAGTCGGGCACGGTCCAGCCGCGCGCGGCCATGCGGTCCATCCAGAGCTTCTGGTCGGGATGCGCCCAGTCGGGATTGCGCCCGCCCCAGACGATGTCCTTCTCCGATCGGATCGGTTCGCGCATCGCGGGCGGGCAGTTCGCCTCCAGCCAGGCGCGGGTGTCGCTGCGGAAGCTATCGAGATCCTGCGTCATCATCCTCTCCCTTCCAAACCCCTCTCCCCTCGGGAGAGGGAGGGGCCCGCCGCCGTCAGGCGGTGGGAGGGTGAGGGGGGCCATGTTAGCCGATTATCCCGCTCACCCTTACCTTTCCGGCGCGGCGCGCCTCCCTCCCTCTCCCAGCGGGAGAGGGAGAGTGATTGGTCACCGGTTGAACTTCTCGCCCTTCTCCGCCTTGTCGCGGAGCAGCGGGGCGACCTCGAAGCCGTATTTCTCCAGCCCATCGACGATCTTCTTGAGGCCCTCGCTGTCGGCCCAGAACATCGGCCCGCCCCGGTATGGGGGCCAGCCATAGCCATAGACCCACACCACATCGATGTCGCTCGCCCGCTGGGCCATGCCCTCGGCGAGGATCAGCGCGCCTTCGTTGACCATGGTGTAGAGCGTGCGGACGACGATCTCCTCCTCGGTGATCTCGTGGCTCGGCACATTGAGCTTGCCGCGCCATTCCTCGATCAGCTCGGCGACGCGCGGGCTGTTCGAAGGCTGGCGCTTCTCGTCATAGTCGTAGAAGCCGGCGCCCTTCTTCTGGCCCCAGCGGCCTTCGGCGGCGAGCGCGTCGCGGATATTCTCGATGCGATTGGGATCGCGGTGCCAGCCGATGTCGACACCGGCGAGATCGGCCATCTGGAACGGCCCCATCGGCATGCCGAAGGCGACATGGACCTTGTCGATCTGCTCGGGCGTGGCGCCTTCGAGCAGCATCTTGGTGGCTTCCACCTGGCGCGGCATCAGCATGCGGTTGCCGATGAAGCCGTAGCAGACGCCCGCGATCACCGCGACCTTCTTGATCTTCTTGCTCAGCGCCATGGCGGTCGCCAGCACGTCGTCGGCAGTCTTGGCGCCGCGGACGATCTCGAGCAGCTTCATGACGTTGGCCGGCGAGAAGAAGTGCAGCCCCACCACGTCCTGCGGGCGGCTGGTGGCGGCGGCGATCTCGTCGATGTTGAGATAGCTGGTGTTCGACGCGAGGATCGCGCCCGGCTTGGCGATCTTGTCGAGCCGGCCGAACACGTCCTTCTTCACGTCCATGCTCTCATAGACGGCCTCGATGATCAGGTCACACTCGGCGAGATCGTCGAAGTTGAGCGTGGGCTGGAGGAGACCCATCGCCTTTTCGACCTGCTCGGCGGTCATGCGGCCCTTGGCGGCGGTCGCCTCGTAATTCTTGCGCATCACGCCGGTGCCGCGGTCGAGCGCGTCCTGCGCCATCTCGACGATGGTCACCGGCACGCCCGCCGACAGGAAGTTCATGCTGATCCCGCCCCCCATCGTGCCGGCACCGATCACGCCGACGCGCTTGATGTCGCGCAGCTGGATGTCGTCGGCGATGCCGTCGATCTTGGCGGCCTTGCGCTCGGCGAAGAAGATGTGGCGCAGCGCTGCCGACTGCTGCCCCATGATCAGCTTCATGAAGCCCATGCGCTCGGCCTGGACGCCCTCGGCATAAGGCTTGCCGGCGGTCTGTTCGATGATGTCGATGATCGTGTTGGGCGCGTCGAGCCCGCGGAAGCGCTTGGCGTTGGCGGCGCGAAACTTGGCGAAGGTCTCCGCATCGACGGCGACCGGGCGCTCGCTGGAGCGCGAGACCGGCTGGCCGATCACCTCGTTCGCGAAGGCAACGGCGTCGGCGAGCAGGCTGTCCTCGCCCGCGAGCCGGTCGACCAGCCCCGCGTCCTTGGCCTGGGTGGCCGAGATCGGGTCGCCCTTGGTCGCCATCTCCAGCGCGACTTCGACGCCCGCGACGCGCGGCATGCGCTGGGTGCCGCCCGCGCCGGGGAGGATGCCGAGCTTCACTTCGGGCAGGCCGAACTTCGCCGAGGGCACGGCGATGCGATAATGCGACGCCAGCGCCACTTCGCAGCCGCCGCCGAGCGCGGTGCCGTGGACGGCGGCGATCACCGGCTTGTCGAGCGCCTCGATCTGGTCGACCAGCACCGGCAGCGACGGCTCGGCCATCGCCTTGCCGAATTCGGTGATGTCGGCGCCTGCGAAGAAGGTCTTGCCGGCGCAGATGATGACGACCGCCTGGATGCTCTCGTCGCCCTTGGCTTCCTCGATGCCGGCCTGCAGCCCCTGCCGCACCGCCGCGCCGAGCGCGTTCACCGGCGGATTGTCGGAGGTGAGGATCAGGACAGGGCCCTGACGGCTGGTGGTAATCACGGACATGCGTTCGAACTCCTTGGTTCGGATTGCCGGCCTGGGGCCGGGAGCGGGGTGAAGGGCAGGGCGCGCGGTGCGGGGAGAACGCCACCACCAGCCGTCATCCCCGCGAAGGCGGGGATCCATTGGCGCTGATGCCGCGGTTCTTTCCCCCAACGCACAGGCGAATGGATCCCCGCCTTCGCGGGGATGACGATGGGAAGGGAGGAGAGGACTTCCCGTATCACCGCGTCAGCGCCGAATAGATCAGCGTCTTCAGCTCGCGCCGTATCGGGTAGAGCATCGACGGCGAGAATTGCGTCATGAACACCATCGAAAGCCGCTCGACCGGATCGACGAAAAAGGCAGTCGAGAACATCCCGCCCCAGTAGAATTCGCCGGCCGAGCCCGGAATCATCGTCCTGGCGACGTCCATGGTGATCGCGAAGCCCAGGCCGAAGCCGACCCCGGCATTGGTCGTCTCGTTGAACAGCCCGCGCGACAGGCTGGCGAGGTCGCGGCCGCCGGGCAAATGGTTGATCGTCATCAGCTGGACGGTCTTGGGCGAGACGAGCCGCACGCCGTCGAGCGCGCCGCCGTTCAGCATCAGCGTGTTGAAGCGGTGATAGTCGAGCGCGCTCGAGACCAGCCCGCCGCCGCCGGACAACAGCCTGGGGAAGCGCGACCAGGCCGAGGCCTCGCCGCGATCGTACAGCACGCGGCCTTCGCCTTCCTTCATCGTCCAGCAGTCGGCAAGCCGGTGGACCTTGTCCTCCGGTACCTGGAAGAAGGTGTCGCGCATCCCCAGCGGCGCGAAGATCCGCTCGGCGAAGAATCGGTCGAGCGTCATCCCCGAGAGCCGCTCGACCACCGCGCCGAGCACGTCGGTCGCGACCGAATAGGTCCAGGCCTCGCCCGGCGAGAATTCCAGCGGCAGCATGCCGAGCGTGGCGACGAACTGGTCGAGCGTCAGATTGCCGTGCCAGCTCTCGATCCGCTCGGCCCGATAGGCGGCGTCGACCGGGGTGCGCTCCTGGAACCCGTAGGTGAGGCCGGCGGTGTGGCGCAGCAGGTCGACCATCCGCATCGGCTGCGCTGTAGGGGTGGTGACGAAGGGTTCGCCATTCCCGCCGCCCGCATAGACGCCGACGCCCTTCAGTTCGGGCAGCACATGGTGGACCGGCGTGTCGAGCGCGACCAGGCCTTCCTCCAGCAGCATCATGAAGGCGAGGCTGGTGATCGGCTTGGTCATCGAGGCGATGCGGAACAGCGTCGATTCGTCGACCGCCGTGCCGTCCTCGCGCGCCGCGCCCTGGTGCGAAAAATGGACGATCCGCCCGTCGCGCGCGAGCAGCAGCTGCGCGTGCGGCAGCTTGCCGGTGTCGAGATAGCGCGCCTTCACAAAGGCATCGATCCGCGCCAGCCGGGCGGCATCGAGTCCATGGGTGGTCGGGTCGTCCACTTGCATCGTTGGCGGCATACCTCTCGTTCGAAACGCGTGCAATGCACCTTCTGGCGGGCGCCCGCTTTCTATTGCCTTGAGCGCGCGGCAAATCAACACTAACGTGTGCACCGGTTGGTCAACGAGCCAAACCCAAAGTTCAGAAAGTCGATGGAGAGCGCTGCCTTGACCCTTGAACCGATCGTGCCCTTGCCCCCCGACTGGCCCAAAGCCCCGCTCGCCGCCGTGGACGCGATGCTCACCGCGCCCGGCGCCAAGTTCGAAATGGACACCGTGGAAATCCGCGGGGTTTCCACGCGCGTGTGGAAGAACGCGCCGCCCACGGCCGCGATCCTCGCCCGGCTCGCGCGCGGCTATGGCGATCGGCCCTTCACCATCTACCAGGACGAGCGGGTCAGCTACGAGGCGAACTACCGCGCCACCTGCCATCTCGCGTCCTGGATGCAGGCCAAGGGCGTGGCCAAGGGCGATCGGGTGGCGCTGGCGATGCGCAACCTGCCCGAGTGGCCGACGATCTTCTTCGCCGCGGTGAGCATCGGCGCGATCCTGGTGCCGCTCAATGCCTGGTGGACCGGCACCGAGCTCGAATACGGCATGAAGGATTCGGGCGCCAAGCTGCTGTTCGTCGACGGTGAGCGGCACGAGCGGCTCAAGCAATGCTACGCCGCGCTCCCCGATCTGGAGCAGGTGGTGGTGAGCCGCGCCTGTTCGCCCATCGAGGGCGATGCGGTCGCACTGGAGTCGATCCTCGGGCCCTGCAACAGCTGGGCTGACCTTACCGACATCGCCTTTCCGGAAGTGGGCATCGCGCCGGACGACGATGTCACCCTCTTCTATACCAGCGGCACCACCGGCCATCCCAAAGGGGCGGTGGGCACGCATCGCAACCTGATGACCAATATCCTCACCTCGGGCTATTCGGTCGCGCGGTCGATGCTGCGCCGGGGCGAGGTGCCGCCCGCCGCGCCGCCCCACAAGGTGGGCCTGCTGGTGATCCCGCTGTTCCACGTCACCGCCTGCAGCGCCGGGCTGATGGCGCTGATCGCGGCGGGCGGCACGGTGGTGTTCATGCGCCGCTGGGAGCCGATCGAGGCGATGGAGATCATCCAGCGCGAGAAGGTCAACCAGACCGGCGGCGTGCCGACCATCGCCTGGCAGCTGCTCGAGCATCCCGAGCGCCACCACTACGACCTGTCGAGCCTGGAGAGCATTTCCTATGGCGGCGCGCCCTCGGCACCCGAGCTGGTCAAGCGGATCTTCCAGGAATTCGGCGCGCTCCCCGGCAATGGCTGGGGCATGACCGAGACGATGGCGACGGTGACGCATCATCTCGGCGAGGAATATCTCGCCCGGCCGACCAGCGCCGGGCCGCCGGTGCCGGTCGCCGAGCTCAAGGTCATGGACGTCGACGGCGTGCGCGAACTGCCGGTCGGCGAGGTCGGCGAACTCTGGGCCAAGGGGCCGATGATCGTGAAGGGCTATTGGAACAAGCCCGAGGCGACCGCCGAGACCTTCCGCGACGGCTGGGTGCGCACCGGCGATCTCGCGCGGCTCGACGAGGAAGGGTTCCTCTATGTCGTCGATCGCGCCAAGGACATCATCATCCGCGGCGGCGAGAATATCTACTCGTCGGAAGTGGAGGACGTGCTCTACGCGCACCCGGCGGTGACCGACGCGGCGCTGATCGGCATCCCGCATCGCACGCTGGGCGAGGAGCCGGTGGCGGTGGTCCACCTCGCGCCGGGCACCAGCGCGACCGAGGCGGAGCTGCAGGCCTTCGTCCGCGAGCGGATCGCGGCGTTCAAGGTGCCGGTGGCGATCCGCTTCTCGGCCGAGACGCTGCCGAGGAATGCGAATGGCAAGATCCTGAAGAAGGATCTCAAGGCGCTGTTTGTTACCGACAAGGCGGCGTGAGCTAGCGCGTATCCGTCGCCGCTTCTTCTAATCCCCCTCCCGCTTGCGGGAGGGGCGTTTTCGTGCGCGGCCGCGTACGCTCACACCAAATGTATCGCCGTCCCCGCCGCCGCGGCCGCGGCCGCAATCTCCTCTGGCGGCGCCTGGTCCGTCACCAGGTCCTGCACATCCCCGAACCCGGCGACCTGCACGAAGCCCGACTTGTCGAACTTGGTCGAATCGCACAGCACCGCGACGCGCCGCGCCTGAGGGAGCAGGCTGCGCTTGAACGCGGCCTCGCCCGCATCGAAATCGAGAAAACCGCGTATCGGATCGATCGCGCCCATCGACAGCACGGTCAGGTCGGGTGCGAATTGCCGGCAATAGTCGATCGCCTCGCTGCCGAACGCCGCATGATAATCGGGATCGACCGCGCCGCCCGCCACATAGAGCCGCTGGCCCGGATGCCCAAGCACCTGCGCGGCGATCTCGATGCTGTTGGTGATCACCGTCAGGTCGCGCACATGGCCCAGCGCGCGCGCCAGCCATAGCGTGGTCGTGCCCGAATCAAGCAGCAGCGTCATGCCCGGCCGGACCAGCGCCGCCG
This sequence comes from Sphingomonas sp. ABOLE, assembly GCF_003950455.1. Taxonomy (NCBI): domain Bacteria; kingdom Pseudomonadati; phylum Pseudomonadota; class Alphaproteobacteria; order Sphingomonadales; family Sphingomonadaceae; genus Sphingomonas; species Sphingomonas sp. ABOLE. The sequence continues at coordinate 16,699 of NZ_QQWY01000052.1, read as the reverse complement.
CGCGCTCGGCGATGCGCTGCTTGGCCTCGGCCTGGTCGCGCAGCCGCTGGCGATAGGGCGGTTCGAGCACGCCGCCCGGCAGGCACACGCCGCCATGGATCTTCTGCACCCGTCCGGCCTGCTCCAACTGGCGCACGTCGCGGCGGATCGTCTCCTCGGACACGTCGAACCGTTCGGCCAGTTCGCCGATCGACCATTGGCCGCGCTGCTCGAGTAGTTCGAGCAGCGTGGCGAGGCGGGCGGCCTGTGTCGCGCGGGCCGAGGGTGCCCGTGCGGGCAGGTCCAAGCTTTCCATCGAGCAACTGTATCAGCGTTCAGTGGGCGCGAGAACCCACACGGGAACGTTCAAATCCACATAAAACAACACGCAATGTCACATCTGAGTCATGAACCGAACCTAGGCGCCGCTGCGGGGCAGCCAGGGCAGGCAGGCCCCCACACACCACAAGGGAGGGCATTATGGCATTCACCTACCGCGCGGCGCTCGCCGCGCTGGCCGTCGGCGCGAGCTGCATTTCGATGGCCGCCGCCGCGCAAGACGCAGCGTCGCAGGGCCAGGAAGACGGCGAGATCGTCGTCAACGGCTACATCGCCTCGCTCGCCAAGGCGCGCGAGCTGAAGCGCAATTCGAACATCATCAAGGACGTGATCGTCGCCGAGGACATGGCGAAGTTCCCCGAACTCAACCTCGCCGAATCGATCCAGCGCCTGCCGGGCGTGGCGATCAACCGCGAGGCCGGCGAGGGCCGCCGCATCACGCTGCGCGGCCTGTCGCCCGACTATATCCGCGTCCAGCTGAACGGCATGGAAGTGCTGGGCAATGTGGACTCGGCGATGGACAGCCGCGGCCAGCGCTCGCGCGATCGCGCCTTCGATTTCAACATCTTCGCCTCCGAGCTGTTCTCGCGCGTCGAGGTGGAGAAGAGCTATCAGGCGTCGCAGGCCGAAGGCGGCATGGCCGGCACCGTCGGCCTGTTCACCGCGAAGCCGCTCGACCAGAAGCAGGGCATTTCGGGCGCCATCGCCGCCAAGCTGGGCACCAACAGCTACACCAAGGATGCCCAGCCGCGGGTCGCCGCGATGCTCAGCCAGAACTGGGACAACCGCTTCGGCATCCTCCTCTCGGTGGCCTATTCGAAGCGCAAGACCGAGGAGCAGGGCTACAACACCTATTCGCCGAGCCAGCTGAGCGCGAGCCAGATCGCCAGCTATCTGGGCAAGGGCCTCGACATCTCGGCGCTCTCCGCCGACCAGCAGGCCAAGTTCAAGTCGGGCAATTTGGTGTTCGCCTCGGGCAACCGCCTGTCGGTATGGGACGCCAGGCAGGAGCGCCTCGGCCTGACCCTCGCCACCCAGTGGCGCCCGGCCGACAACCTGCTGTTCACCGTCGACGGCCTCCACGGCGAGTTCACCACCAACCGCGACGAATATCACCTGGCGACGCGGCCCGACAACACCTCGGGCTCGGTGATCTTCGACACCACCTCGAAGATCAAGTCGATCCATTGGGACAGCACCAACTTCGTCGATTCGATCAGCGTCGACAACGCGACCTATGCCAGCGAGCATCGCCGCTCGCGCAACAAGAACAAGTTCAACCAGATCGCGCTGACCTACAAGTGGGACGCGACCGAGCGCTTCAAGGTCGACGGCCATATCGGCTATGAGGACTCGTCCTACACCACGCCGATCGACGACAAGCTCTACCTCCGCGCGCGCGGCGGCATGACGACGACCTATTCGGCCGACGGCACCAGCGCGACCAACAGCTACGCCTGGAACACGCTCGATCCGTCGAAATACGAGTTCAAGGAATTCTACTTCCGCGAATTCTGGAACAAGACCAACCTGCGCGAGGGCGTGCTGAACGGCGCCTATACGCTGAACGACGTCTTCACGCTGCGCGGCGGTGCCAGCTATCGCCGGTTCAGCAACTCGGGCTCGGAAATCTACAATGACGGCCAGTTCCAGAAGTTCGGCGGCGACCCGGCGGCAAGCATCGTCGACACGTTCACGCAGAACAAGTCGGCCGACTGGCTGACCGGCAATTACGACCGCGCCTTCGCCAAGTACAACGCCCAGCACACCATCGTCGGCGCCTGGGACATCGAGAACACCTTCAAGGTGACCGAGGAGACCAAGTCGACCTACGGCCAGCTCGAATGGAATGCACCGGTGGCGGGCATGCGGCTGCGCGGCAATTTCAGCCTGCGGGCCTTCTTCACCGACACCACCAGCACCGGCAACGTCACCCAGAGCGACCGGCCGATCGGCGTGGTGACCACCAGCGCGAGCTATTCGGACGTGCTGCCGGCGCTGAACGCGGCGCTGGAAATCACGCCCAACTTCCTGCTCCGCGTCGCCGCCGCGCGCAACATCAACCGGCCGTCGCTTGGCTCGATGAGCGCCTCGGGCACCGCCTCGGCGGACGGCAGCGATCCGGCGAGCCGCAAGATCACCGCGAGCATCGGCAACCCCGATCTCAAGCCGTACAAGGATGATGCGATCGACGTGTCGGCCGAATGGTATTTCGGCCAGGTCGGGCTGATCTCGCTCGGTGTCTACCACAAGGACATCGACAACCTGATCATCACCGACACGCAGTACAACGTGCCCTACAGCACCACCGGCCTGCCGCTTTCGCTGCTGCCGAGCCTGACGCCAAACACGATCGTTTCGGAATATTCGAAGCCGATCAACGGCGGCAAGGCGTACATCACCGGCTTCGAGGCCGCCGCCCAGGCGAACTTCACCTTCCTGCCGGCGCCGTTCGACAAGCTCGGCATGTCGACCAACGTCACGCTGATCGACTCGAACATCCGCGACAAGAACGGGGTCAACAACCCGATCAACGGCCTGTCCAAGTCGAGCGCCAACGCGACGCTATATTACGAGACCAAGCGCTGGGGCATCCGCGGCTCGATGAACTATCGGTCGTCGTACCTGCGCTCGGGCTATGACGGCAAGAAGCCGGAAAGCAAGGATGGCTTCGACGGCACGGTCTATGTCGACGCGGCGGCCTTCTACAACCTCACCGACCGTATCCGCCTCACGCTCGACGCGATCAACCTGACCAACGAGACCGAGGTGCAGTTCAACAGCATCTACCACCGTCTCCACAACGAGACGCGCAGCGGCACCAGCGTGTTCGGCGGCGTCAGCATCAAGTTCTGATTTCCTCCCCCGAGGATCCACTGGCCGGTCCGGGGTTCGCCCCGGGCCGGCTTTTTTCGCGCGTTCGGCATGCAAGAACTGCGGCGCCACCTCTGCCCGGCAATGCGGCCAGGGCGGGGGCGATCAATCTTCGGCAAGCACGCGGGCGATGGCGTCGCTCCACCCGGCCAGCCGCGCTTCCCGCACGTCGGGCTCCATCTGCGGCTCGAAGGTGCGGACCGTGCCGCGCATCATCGCCGCGTCGTCGAGACTGTCGAACATGCCGCAGCCCAGGCCCGCGAGCATCGCCGCGCCCAGCGCGGTGGTTTCCGCGAAATCGGGCCGGTCGACGGGGAGGGCGAGGATGTCGGCCAGGTCCTGCGCGATCCAGTCGTTGGTGATCATGCCGCCATCGACGCGCAGTCGGCCCCATTGCGCGCCATCGGCGGCGAAGGCGGTCTCGAGGTCGTGGCTCTGGTGTGCCATCGCCTCCAGCGCGGCCCGGACGATATGCGCGCGGCCCGCCGAAAAGCTGAGCCCGGAGATCGCCGCACGCGCCTCCGGTTCCCACCAGGGCGCGCCGAGGCCGGTGAGCGCCGGCACGCAATAGACCCCGCCATTGTCGGGCACCGAGCGGGCGATCGCCTCGCTCTCCGCCGCGGTGGCGATCAGGCCGAGGGAATCGCGCAGCCACTGGACGAGGCTACCCGCGACGAACACCGATCCTTCCAGCGCATAGGTGCGCCGCCCGCCCAGTTGCCACAGCACGGTTGAAAGCAGCCGGTGGCGCGAGCGCGGCTGGAGCGTGCCGGCATTGGTCAGCACGAAGGCGCCGGTGCCATAGGTCGCCTTGGTATCGCCGGGGGTGAGGCAGGCCTGGCCGATCGTCGCCGACTGCTGGTCGCCGGCGAGCCCGCAAATCGGGATCGCGCCGCCGAAGGACGTGGTCACGCCGAACCGCCCGGCGCAGTCGACGATCTCGGGCAGTGCGGCGCGGGGCGCGCAGAACTGGTCGACCAACCCGTCGCTCCAGCCACCGCTGCCAAGGCCCATCAGCAGCGTGCGCGAGGCGTTGGTGGCATCGGTGATGTGCAGCCCGCCGGTGAGCTTCCACACCAGCCAGCTTTCCACCGTGCCGATCGCCAGCCGATCGCCCGCGTCCTTGAGTTGCGGCCAGTTGGTCATCGCCCAGGCGATCTTGGTGCCGGAGAAATAGGGATCGAGCAGCAGCCCGGTGCGCGCCTGGATGCCGGGTTCCTCGCCCGCCTCCCGCAGCGCCTGGCACAGGGGCGCGGTACGGCGATCCTGCCAGCTGATCGCGGGCGCGAGCGGCGCGCCCGTCGCCTTGTCCCAGAACACCACCGTCTCGCGCTGGTTGGTGATGCCGATCGCAGCGACTCGCTGGGGCCCGCCCGCCAGCGTTACCATCGCCGCCGCGCAGGCATGGCTCTGCCGCCAGATCTCGCCCGCATCATGTTCGACGAGGCCCGGACCCGGATAATGCTGCGTCAGTTCTGCAGATTTACTCGCAACACATTGGCCGGAAGGCGTGAAGAGCATCGCGCGAGTCGAGGTGGTGCCCTCGTCGATCACCAGAAGCAATTCGGCCATGCAATTGAGGCTAGCTGGCAACACATGCCGCCGCAATTGCGCCGTGTTAGAGCCTTGCATTGCCGCAACACAATCACGCCTCTACATTGTACCAGAAAGGGATTTTCGCGTGGACCAGCGTACCGGGATGATGGGTGGAGACCGCGGCGGGGCGGGGGGCGTTCCCGATCCGATCGCGGCCACCGATCTGCCCGAGGATTGGGAGGGCGAGGAGCCCGCGCCCAGCCTGCGCCGAGACCGGCTGATGGCCGCTTTGGTGCTGATCGCCGGCATGGGGCTGGTGCTGGCGCTGCCCTTCGCGCTCCAGGCGGGAGCGCGCTTCTTCCTGCCGGTCACCGCCTCGCTGGTGATCGCGATCGCGCTGGTGCCTTTCCTCGAATGGCTCGAGCGGCACCGGCTGCCCGCGCCGATCGCCGCCTTCATCTGCGTGCTGCTGTTCCTCACCGCGGCGAACGTCGCGCTCGCCTCGATCGTGGTGCCGGCCTGGCAGTGGATCCGGCGGCTGCCCGAGAGCATTCCCAAGATCCAGCACAATCTCGAACCGCTGATCCGCTTCTATTCGAATCTCGAGCGGTTCGTGAACAAGACGCTCAACAACTTCGCCTCGGCGCCGGTCCGCCAGCCAGTGGTGCAGGCCGCCCAGCCGCCGACGTCGCTGATGGATCTGTTCACCACCTCCGCCCCCTCGGCGCTGATCGAGATGTTTTTCGCGATCCTCGTCATCTACTTCTTCCTCGCGGGCTGGACCCGGCTGCGCCGCCGCGCGATCACCAGCCGCGCCAGCTTCGGCGGGGCGATGGCGACGGCGCGGGTGATCCAGGACGTGGTCGACGACACCTCGGCCTATCTGGGCACGATCACGCTGATCAACGTCACCCTGGGGCTGATCGTCGCGGGGGCCTTGTGGCTGATGGGCATGCCGACGCCGCTGATGTGGGGCGGCCTCGTCGCGCTGCTCAACTACATCCCCTATATCGGCCCGGTGATCGCGGCGCTGCTGCTCGCGGTGGGCGGGCTGATGTCCTACGCCGATATCGGCACGGCGATGGTGCCCCCGGCGATCATGATCGCGGCGCACCTCGTCGAGGCGAACGTCGTCACCCCGCTGATCGTCGGCCACCGGCTGACCATTAACCCGATCATGATCCTCATTTCGCTGAGCTTCTGGGGCTGGGTGTGGGGCACCACCGGCGCGCTGCTGGCGGTGCCGCTGCTGATCATCATCCAGACCGTACTCAACGCCGCGGGCAAGCCCGATATCGCCGGTTTCCTGTTCGAGCAGGGCACGCTGGTGCGCGATCCTTCGGACAATCGTTCGCGTCGTCGCGCGAACCTCGATCAATCCGGTTGACAGCCCGAAAACACGCGGCTAGGTGCCGCCTCCTCGCTTGGCTCAAGCGGGTGTAGCTCAGTTGGTTAGAGCGCCGGCCTGTCACGCCGGAGGTCGCGGGTTCGAGCCCCGTCACTCGCGCCACTCGCCATGCGGGACTCCAGATGGAATCCGGCGGCGATGGGCCGTCCAAGATTTCCTCGCTTGGTTTCAAGCGGGTGTAGCTCAGTTGGTTAGAGCGCCGGCCTGTCACGCCGGAGGTCGCGGGTTCGAGCCCCGTCACTCGCGCCATGCGGCGCATATCCCCGGAAATGAGGGACATGCGCGCTGGCCCGGCCTTTGCAGGCCCTCCCGTTTCTGCGCTAAGCCGCTGCGATGATCCGCACCTCTGCTCGCGCGCTCGCGCTGCTCCTCGCCTCCACCGCTCTCCCTGCAACGGCCCAGATCGCTGCCGATTCGACGCGAATCGAACAGACGGTCCGCACACTTGCCTCCGATTCGTTCGAAGGCCGCGCGCCGGGCACCCGCGGCGAGGACCGCACCCTCGGCTATCTGGTCGCCCGATTCGAGGCGCTGGGGCTGGAGCCGGCCGGGCCGGACGGCCAGTGGCTGCAGAAGGTGCCGCTGCTCCACACCCGCCTCGGCACGCCCGCGACGCTGCGATTCGACGGCCCCAAGGGCGCGATGCCGGTCGAGCAGGCCAGGGACCTCTACGTCTCGACGATTCGGCCCGATGCCGCCGCGCGAATCGCTGGCGCGCCGGTGGTGTTCGTCGGCTATGGCGTTACCGCGCCCGAGCGGCAGTGGGACGACTTCAAGGGCGTCGACCTGAAGGGCAAGGTCGCGGTGTTCCTGGTCAACGACCCTGATTTCTCAGCCGGGAAGGGCGAGCCGGTGGCGGCCAAGTTCGGCGGGCGGACGATGACCTATTATGGCCGCTGGACCTACAAGTTCGAGGAAGCCGCGCGGCGCGGCGCGGTCGGCGCGCTGATCGTCCATGATACGCCCGGCGCCGGCTATGGCTGGAACGTCGTGGTGAGCAGCGGCGGCGAGAATTACGACATCGTCCGCAAGCCCGAGGACCTTACCAGCGTCGCCCTGCAGGGCTGGCTGGAGGGCGGGGCGGCGACGCGGCTGTTCGCCGCCGCCGGGCTCGATCTCGCCAAGCTGCGGGTCGAGGCGCGCAAGGCGAGCTTCCGCCCGGTGCCGCTGGCGGGCGTCCGCTTCACCGCCGACGTGCCGGTCACCGCCGAGCAGGTCGACAGCTACAATGTTCTTGCCAAGATCCCCGGCAGCGAACGGCCGGACGAAGCAGTCATGTTCGGCGCGCACTGGGACGCGTACGGCGTCGGCAAGCCCGATGCGAAGGGGCGCATCTACCGCGCGGGCGCCAATGACGATGCGCTAGGCATTGCCGGGCTGCTCGAGATCGCGCGGAGCATGAAGGCGGGGCCGGTGCCGAAGCGCAGCGTCGTCTTCGTCGCCTGGACGGCGGAGGAGCGGGGGCTGCTCGGCTCGCTTTATTACACGCAGCATCCGGTGGTGCCGATGGCCAAGACCGTCGCCAACCTGACGCTCGACATTCTCCAGACGGCGGGGCTGGCCAACGACGTGGTGCTGGTCGGCAAGGGCCAGAACACGCTGGAAGACGACATGGCCCGCGTCGCCGCGACGCAGGGGCGGCGGGTGACGCCCGAGGGGCTCCCCGAGCGCGGGCTGTTCTACCGGGCGGACCATTTCTCCTTTGCCAAGCAGGGTGTGCCGACCTTGCTGCTGATGGGCATCGCCGGGGCTTCGGACCTCAAGCAGGGCGGGGTGGCGGCCGGGCAGGCGTGGATCGATGCCTATACCGGCCAATGCTATCACCAGGCCTGCGACGCCTGGGGGCCGGACTGGAACTTGGGCGGTGCGGTGCAGGACATCGATCTGCTGGGCACGATCGGGGCGGAACTGGCGAACGGGTCGGCCTGGCCGACATGGAAGGCGGGGTCGGAGTTCAAGGCGGTACGCGAACGCTGAGGCAAGCCCCCTCCACCCCCGCTTCGCGGTGGAGGAAACGCTAAGGGCTGCGGCGGTAGAAAAGCGTCTCTTCTCCCACGCAGCGGGAGTGAACCGCGCCGCGTCAGCGGCGTGGTGGAGGGGGCACCCGCCACCGCCCCGTCTCCATCCAGCGCAGCAGCGGCTTGAGCGGCAGGATCCACACGATCCCCAGCGCCAGGTAGACCAGGGTCTGCACCAGGATCGGCAGCCGCCCGATCGGCCCCGAGAAGCTCGCGACGAGCACCACCCACACCAGGATGAGCCCGACGATCGCCAGCGCGCCGGCAGGTTTGCGCCAGCTGGGGTTCATGGCTCGGCGTGCCAGCGCATGCCCTGCTCGGTGACCACGGCGTGGAGCGGCACGTCCCAGATATCGGCAGGAAGGGCAGGGACTTCCTGCGCGGACCAGGCGACGCCCACCCGCCAGGCCCGCTCGAAACGGGCAAAGGCGCGGTCGTAATGGCCGGCCCCCTGGCCGAGGCGGTTGAGCCGCGGGTCATAGCCGATCAGCGGGGTCAGGATCACGTCGGGCGCCACCTCGGGACTGGCGGCATCGGGCTGACGCAGTCCGAACGGCCCGGCGACCAGCGGTGCGCCCATGTCCCAGGCGAGAAAGCGGATCGGCGCCGCCCGGTCGATGACGTGCGGCAGCGCCAGCGCACAGCCACGCTCGGCGGCGGCGGCGGCGAGTTGGGTCGGGTCGGCCTCGCTGCCCACCGGGCAATAGGTGGCGACGATCATCCCCGGCATCAGTTTCTCGACGAACGCCTCGGGGGCGCGGATCGCGGTGCTCGATTGCGCGGCGAACAGGTCGCGCGCGGCGCGAAGTCGCGCGCGGAGGGCGGGCTTGTCGCTCAGCATCGGATCTGCGGGCAAGGTGTGACGGGAACCACCATGGGCCGTTGGCCTGAATATCCACCGACGCACAGAACGTCAGGTGGGAACCATGTGTTGCAGACCAGGATCTGCACAGGGACAGCTCCCATGGATGAAGATTATAGCCTCAGGGATAATTGCTAAGGCTCGCACCGGGCAGTTCCCGCCACAACCTTAATCTAGGACGTCGCGTCGCTTTCCTCAAGGGCCGATGCGACGGCTTCCAGCCGATCGGCGATCCGCTCCAACAGTTCGTCAGGAACGGCCTGCGCGGGGGCGGGCGTCTTCTCCGCTTCGTCGAGCGCATCGGCGAGGATCAGCGCGAGATAGAGCAGGGTGCGTTCGCCGCTTTGCCCGCCGGCCGCGCGCAGTGCGGCGTCGGCATGGCTGCCGATCCGCGCCTCGAGTTCGCGCAGGTGCGGCATGTCCTCGTCGCGCGCGGATACCGAATAGCTGCGCCCGGCGACCTGGAGCGTGATCTCCGCCATCAGCCCTGCTCCTCTTGCACGTCGCCTTCATCGCCGGCCAGCTGCGCTTCCAGTTCGCGCTCGCGCGCGATCAGCGCATCCAGATCGACCAGCGCCGACTCGATCCGCGCGCGCAGCGTCGCGTTGCGGGTCTCGAGCCTGGCGCGTGCCTGCGTCTGCGCGGCCGCGGCGACTTCGATACGCTTCAGAGCTCGCTCGATACGATCTGCTACTGGGTCGGACATTGTCGTGCCGGATAGCATGGTTCGCCGCAGCGGCAAGGGCGGCAGGGTTAATGCAGTTCGTAACGCTTGCGCCGAACGGTTGACGCGGGGGCCCGGTGCTTCCAAAGGCGTGCGCGACCAGACGGGGAATATCACGTGACAGCATCCTTCGCCGATTGCGCCAACGCCATCCGCGCGCTTTCCATGGACGCGGTAGAGGCCGCCAATTCGGGTCACCCCGGCATGCCGATGGGCATGGCCGACGTCGCGACCGTCCTCTTCCAGCGCTATCTCAAGTTCGATCCGGTGGATCCCGCCTGGCCCGATCGCGACCGCTTCGTCCTGTCCGCGGGCCATGGCTCGATGCTGCTCTATTCGCTGCTGCACCTGACCGGCTATGCCCGCCCGACGCTGGAAGACATCAAGAACTTCCGCCAGATCGGCAGCCCCTGCGCCGGCCACCCCGAGAATTTCGAGCTTGCCGGCGTCGAATGCACCACCGGCCCGCTGGGCCAGGGCCTGGCGATGGCGGTCGGCATGGCGATCGCCGAGCGGCACCTGAACGCCACCTTCGGCGACGAGCTCGTCGATCACCGCACCTGGGTGATTGCCGGCGACGGCTGCCTGATGGAAGGCATCAACCACGAAGCGATCGGCATTGCCGGGCACCTCAAGCTCAACCGCCTGGTCGTGCTGTGGGACGACAACAACATCACCATCGACGGCCCGGTGTCGCTCTCCTCGGTCGAGGACATCCCGGCGCGCTATCGCGCCACCGGCTGGCATGTCGTCGAATGCGACGGCCATGACGAGGCGGACATCGTCCGCGCGCTCGACGAGGCGGTCGCCAGCGACAAGCCGGTCCTCGTCAAGTGCCGCACGATCATCGGCAAGGGCGCGCCCAACAAGCAGGGTTCGTCCAAGGTCCATGGTTCGCCGCTCGGCAAGGACGAAGTCGCCGCCGCGCGCGTTGCGCTCGGCTGGAACCACCCGGCGTTCGAGATCCCGCAGGACATCCGCGACGCCTGGCTCGCCGCCGGTGCCCGCGGCGCCGCGCCGCACGCCGCCTGGAAGGAGCGTCTCGCCGCGCACCCCGATCGCCTCGGCTGGGAACGCCGCGGCGACGTGCAGCCGAACCTGCTCCAGCCGCACGTCCAGAGCCTGCTCGCCAACCCGCAAAAGGTCGCGACCCGGAAGGCGTCCGAGCTGGCGCTGGAGGCGGTCAACGCGATCCTCGACGAGACGATCGGCGGTTCGGCCGACCTCACCGGCTCGAACAACACGCTGACCAAGGGGCTGCAGCGGCTCGACGCCGACAATTATGGCGGCCGCTATATCAACTACGGCATCCGCGAATTCGGTATGGCCGCCGCGATGAACGGCATGGCGCTGCACGGCGGCGTAATCCCCTATGGCGGCACCTTCCTCGTCTTCGCCGACTATGCCCGTGCGGCGATCCGCCTCTCGGCGCTCCAGCACGCCCGCGTCGTCTATGTGATGACGCATGACTCGATCGGCCTCGGCGAGGACGGCCCGACCCACCAGCCGGTCGAGCATCTGATGAGCCTGCGCGTGATCCCGAACCTCGACGTGTGGCGCCCGTGCGACGCGGTCGAGACCGCCGAGGCCTGGGAAGCCGCGCTCGCCAAGACCGACGGCCCCTCGCTGATCGCGCTCAGCCGCCAGAACCTGCCGCAGTTGCGCACCGAAGCCGCCGAGAACCGCTCGGCGCGCGGCGCCTATGCGCTGCTGGAGGCGGAAGCCCCCCGCAAGGTGGTGCTGCTCGCCACCGGCTCGGAAGTCGAGATCGCGGTCGCCGTGCGCGAGGCGCTGGAAGCCCAGGGCATTGGCGCCGACGTCGTCTCGGTCCCGTGCTTCGAGCGCTTCGACGCGCAGGACGTCGCCTACCGCCGCGACATCCTGCCGCAGGATGCGCTCAAGGTGTCGATCGAGGCTGGCACCACCTTCGGCTGGGAGCGCTATACCGGAAACGATGGTTTGCGCTTCGGCGTCGATGGCTTCGGCGCTTCGGGTCCCTATCTAAAGCTCTACGAACATTTCGGTCTCACTGCGGACGCCATCGTTCCGCAGATCCTCGCTAAGCTGAACGGAGAACAGGCATGACCAAGGTTGCGATCAACGGTTTCGGACGTATCGGCCGGTTGGTGGCACGCGCGATCCTTGAGCGCCCGGAAAGCGGCCTCGAGCTGGTCACGATCAACGATCTCTCGGACGCGAAGTCGAACGCCTGGCTGTTCTCGCGTGACAGCATCCACGGCAAGTATCCCGGCACGGTCGAAGCCGACGGCAACGACATCGTCGTCGACGGCAAGCGCATCAAGGTGACCGCCGAGCGCGATCCCGCCAACCTGCCGCACGCCGAGAACGGCGTCGACATCGTGCTGGAGTGCACCGGCTTCTTCACCAAGCGCGAAGACGCCCAGAAGCACATCGATGCCGGCGCCAAGAAGGTGCTGATCTCGGCCCCGGGCAAGAATGTCGACCTCACCGTCGTCTACGGCGTGAACCACGACAAGCTGACCGCCGAGCACACGATCGTCTCGAACGCGTCGTGCACCACCAACTGCCTGGCGCCGGTTGCCAAGGTCCTCAACGACGCGATCGGCATCGAGCGCGGCCTGATGACCACGGTCCACGCCTATACCAACGACCAGAAGATCCTCGACCAGATCCACCCGGACCTGCGTCGTGCGCGCGCCGCCGCGATGTCGATCATCCCGACCACGACGGGCGCCGCCCGCGCGGTGGGCGAGGTGCTGCCGGAGCTCAAGGGCAAGCTCGACGGTTCGGCCGTCCGCGTGCCGGTGCCGGATGGCAGCCTCGTCGACCTGACCTTCATGCCGAAGCGCGACACCTCGGTCGAGGAAGTGAACGCGGTGCTGAAGGCAGCGTCGGAGAGCGGCCCGCTCAAGGGCGTGCTGGTCTACACCGCCGATCCGATCGTCTCGGCAGACATCGTCCACACCCCGGCCTCGTCGACCGTCGACAGCCTGGAAACCGCGGTGATCGACGGCAAGCTGGTCCGCGTGGTCAGCTGGTACGACAACGAATGGGGCTTCTCGAACCGCATGGTCGACACCGCGACCGTGATGGCGGGGTTCTAAGACTGAAGTCCTCCGCTCCAGCGGAGGACGACCAAAATCCCCCTCCCGCTTGCGGGAGGGGCTAGGGGAGGGGAGGACGGCTGCACGGGCGATCGGCCCGAGGATTAGCCCCTCCCATCTTCAAGGCGGCCTTAGTGTCGCGGGGCAACTCTTCTTCTGTCATCCCGGCGAAAGCCGGGATCCATTCGCCACTCGGGCGAAGCAGGAGCGAAGACGTCCAGGCCAATGGATCCCGGCTTCCGCCGGGATGACGATGGTGGGGCGGGGGCGGCACGGCGACCACAGGCATAAGCGCAGGGTGCGAGCGCTCCGCCGACAGGATGCCGCTCGCGCAGCAATTCAAACGCGAGGGGTTCAGCATGGCGCGCACTTTCAAGACGCTCGACGACATGGGCGATATCACCGGCAAGCGGGTGCTGGTCCGCGAGGACCTCAACGTGCCGATGGCCGACGGCAAGGTGAGCGACGACACGCGCCTCCGCGCCGCGATCCAGACCGTCGCCGAACTGGCCGACAAGGGCGCCAAGGTGCTCGTCCTCGCGCATTTCGGTCGTCCCAAGGGCGTGCCCAGCGCCGGGCTCTCACTCGCCCAGGTGGTGAAGCCGTTCGAGCAGGTGCTCGGCCGTCCCGTCCGCTATATCGACTGGGAAGGCGACGCCGCTGCGGTCGCAACGCTGAACGACGGCGACATCGCGCTCCTGGAAAACACCCGCTTCTTCGGCGGCGAGGAAAAGAACGACCCCGCCGTGATCGATCGTTTCGCGGCGCTCGGCGATCTCTATGTCAACGACGCCTTCTCGGCCGCGCACCGCGCGCACGCCTCGACCGAAGGTCTCGCCCACAAGCTGCCCGCCTTTGCCGGCCGCCAGATGGAAGCCGAGCTCGACGCGCTCGACAAGGCGCTCGGCAACCCCGAGCATCCGGTGGCAGCGGTGGTCGGCGGCGCCAAGGTCTCGACCAAGCTCGACGTCCTCAAGCATCTCGTCGCCAAGGTCGACCATCTGATCATCGGCGGCGGCATGGCCAACACCTTCCTCGCCGCGCGCGGTGTCGATGTCGGCAAGAGCCTGTGCGAGCATGACCTGACCGGTACCGCCGAGGAGATCATGGACGCGGCCGATGCCGCCGGCTGTACCGTCCACCTGCCCTACGACGTGGTGGTGGCGAAGGAATTCCGCGCCAACCCGCCGGTGCGCACCGTCAACGTCCATGAAGTCGCCGCCGACGAGATGATCCTCGATGTCGGCCCCGCCGCCACCGAGGCGCTCGCCGACGTGCTCAAGACCTGCAAGACCTTGGTGTGGAACGGCCCGCTCGGCGCGTTCGAGATCCCGCCCTTCGATGCGGCCACCGTTTCGCTCGCCCGCACCGCGGCGGCGCTCACCAAGGAAGGCCAGCTCGTCTCGGTCGCCGGCGGCGGCGACACGGTGGCGGCGCTCAACCAGGCCGGCGTGGGCGGCGAGTTCAGCTTTGTCTCGACCGCCGGCGGCGCCTTCCTGGAATGGATGGAAGGCAAGGAACTCCCCGGCGTCGCCGCACTGGCGCGCTGAGGCAGGCCGTACCGACAGGGAAGGGCGGGACGCAACGGCGCTCCCGCCCTTTTTGTTTGTACCGGCGGCAAGGTGATTCTCTCGTCTGCGCTGGGCGGAGGATGGTCCGGTGCAGTGGTATCGCGTCAATAAGACAGCTTCTACAAACCAAAGAAATACCAATCCCCCGGCAGGTGCTTGAGCTGTTACGCAGCTGCGGAAATAGTTTTGCTCCGCAGCAACTCGGCAACGTTGTCAGCCTTTTCGTAAGGGAAGGGGCGCGATACGGACCCCTCGGTATCACCATCCAGAGGGACATCATGGGCATCACACCGGCCGTCAAAGCGATCCTCGACAATTACGGCTCCGACAATCCCGGAGTGAAGGCGAACCTCGCGCGCATCCTGATGCAGGGCAAGCTCGGCGGCACCGGCAAGCTGATCATCCTGCCGGTCGACCAGGGCTTCGAGCACGGCCCGGCGCGCAGCTTCTCGGTCAATCCCGACGCCTATGATCCCCATTACCATTTCCAGCTCGCGATCGACGCGGGCCTCTCGGCCTATGCCGCGCCGCTCGGCATGATCGAGGCGGGGGCCGACACCTTTGCCGGCCAGATCCCGACGATCCTCAAGGTCAACAGCTCGAACAGCTGGGCGACCGGCATCGACCAGGCGGTCACCGGCGGCGTCGACGATGCGCTGCGGCTCGGCTGCTCGGCGATCGGCTTCACCATCTATCCGGGCGCCGACGGCGTGTTCGAGATGATGGAAGAGATCAAGGAAATGCGCGCCCAGGCCGCCTCGGTCGGCATCGCGACGGTGATCTGGTCCTATCCGCGCGGCGGCAAGCTCAGCAAGGAAGGCGAACTGGCGCTCGACGTCGGCGCCTATGCCGCGCACATGGCGGCGCTGCTCGGCGCGCACATCATCAAGGTCAAGCTGCCCGCCGCGAACATCGAGCAGGCCGAGGCCAAGAAGCTCTACGAGGGCACCGACTGGTCGAACCAGGCCGATCGCGTGCGCCATGTGGTGCAGAGCTGCTTCGCCGGTCGCCGCATCGTCGTCTTCTCGGGTGGCGCGTCGAAGGGGGCGGATGCGGTGTACCAGGACGCCCGCGACATTCTCGCCGGCGGCGGCCAGGGCTCGATCATCGGCCGCAATACCTTCCAGCGCCCGCGCGCCGAGGCGCTGGCGATGCTCGACAAGCTGGTAGCGATCTACAAGGGCGAGGAGGCCTGAAACCTGCCCCGGCGGCGCCGACGGGTTCGCCCGGACGGCGCCGCCGCATAACTGCCGCTGCTTGACCCCGACGGACAGGGGGTGGAAGGCCCGCCGACAAAGGCGGTAGCGTTCCGCCAGATTTCAGCAGCGGAGTATCCCATGTCCGAACCCTTCGACGATCTCGAAGACGAAGCGAACCTCGAAGGCTTTGCCGAGAAATTCGTCCGCGACGATCGTCGCCCGCCGTGCCAGCTCTATCTGATATCGCCGCTCGACGTGACCGGCGGCTTTGCCGATCGCCTGCGCCGCGCGCTCGATGCCGGCCCCGTCGCTGCCTTCCAGTTCCGCGTGAAGGATGTCGACCAGCACCAGGCCGTCAAGCTCGCCGAGCCGCTGCAGCGCATCTGCGCCGATGCCGAGGTCGCCTTCATCGTCAACGACAGCGTCAGCCTCGCCAAGCGCCTCGGCGCCGACGGCGTCCATCTGGGGCAGGGGGACGGCGACGCCCGCGAGGCACGCGTGATCCTGGGCCCCAATGTCCAGATCGGCGTGACCTGCCACGACAGCCGGCACCTCGCGATGGAAGCAGGCGAGGCGGGGGCCGACTATGTCGCGTTCGGCGCCTTCTATCCGACCAGCACCAAGGCGACCGAGCATCGCCCCGAGCCGGTGATCCTGTCCTGGTGGTCGGCGCTGTTCGAGATCCCCTGCGTGGCGATCGGGGGAATCACCCCGGTCAATGCAGCGCCGCTGGTGCAGGCGGGGGCGGATTTCCTGGCGGTCAGCCATGCCGTGTGGGGCGGCGATGAGGCCGAAGCGGTGCGTGCCTTCGCCGCGATTCAGGGGATGCAGGGCTGATTCTGGGGGGATTCGCCGGTGATTCGGCGGGAATGGTCATCAAACGGTCATTCCTGCCGCGATTATCGACGATCAAAAACCGCGGATTTCCGCCGTTTTCGGGGCGGCTGTCACGAAAACGACAGAAAGTTTCATTTTCGTGTTGACGGTCCTGGGAAGCGCGCATAGAAGCCACTCCACCGACGCGGTGCTCCTCACCGGGACGCAGCGGTGGTCACCGAAATTCAGGCGCAGCGGCCGCCCCGAGAAAAAGGGGAAAGGCGCAG
>NZ_QQWY01000051.1:0-27826 GCF_003950455.1 Sphingomonas sp. ABOLE | reverse complement strand
GGTTGCCAACGGGGTGGGGTTCACGATGAAGACACTAGGCTTGCTGTTCGCGGTCGTCGCGGCAGGACTGTCGCTTGCGGGCTGTTCGCAGCCGCGACCCAAGGCGATCCTGGGCTGCAACTACAAGATGCTGCCGATCAGCGTCGGTCCGGCCTGGCAGACACGCCAGCTGCGGACGGCTGCCGGCGATGCGCTGGCGCGCGTGCCGGGCAGCGCGGAGGAGGAACTGGGTGCGGCACTGCGGGCGCGCCGTGCGCTGCGGCTGCGTACCACGGGGAGCCTCGGTGCGGCGGCCAGCACCGTCGAACCCGATCGCTTCCTCGCGCTCAGCGGCGGCGGCCAGCACGGTGCGTTCGGTGCGGGCTTCTTCTACGGCATGGGCACGCTGCCGACCTGGGACATCGTCACCGGCGTCAGCACCGGATCGCTGCAGAGCACCCTGCTGTTCCTCGCCAACCAGAAGGTGCCGGGCGACCGCGACTATGCCGCCTGGGTCGATGGCCCGCTTTCCGGCAAGGAAGGCGATACCGGGTTCGTGGTGCAGCCGGGGACGTCGAATGTCGGCGACCTCGTCCTCGCCTATTCGATCCTCAAGGAGGCCGATCTGCTGCGCGTGCGCGGCGGCGGCGCAGGGCTGGGCGCGGTGCTGAAGGGATCGAGCGCGACCTTCGCGCCGCTCCGCGCGCGGCTGCTCAAGATCATGAGCCTGGGGACGCTGCAGGAAGTGGCGGAGGAAGGGCAGAAGGGCCGCAAGCTGCTGGTCGGCGTGAGCAATCTCGACGACGGCGGGGCCTATGCCGTCGACCTGACCGCGCTCGTCGCGCCGATGCTGGGCAACCCGTCGCCCGCCGATCAGGCGCGGATCCAGAGCTGCTATGTCGATGCGCTGCTCGCCTCGTCCTCAGTCCCGCCGGGCGTGCCGCCGGTGACGCTGGAGCGGCTGGTCGACGGGTCGCCGGTCCAGCCGATCGAGGACAAGCGCATCCAGATGTACATGGATGGCGGCGCGCGCTTCGGCATGTTCCTCCAGCCCGAGGAACGGGCGTTCGAGGCGGCAGGCCCGGGCGGCAGGGCCGAGGTCACCTTGATGGTCAACACCTCGATGGATCCCGGCACCTGGACCGGCACCGACCAGCCGATGCAGCGTTTCTCCGCGATTTCCGGGGCGCTGCGCGCCGTCGATCTGCTCGAGACGCAGGTCTACAGTTTTTCCGCCGCGCAGGTCGAGGAGCTGGGGGTGCGCTATGGCTGGCTGCGCATGGCGTCGCTCACCCGGGCGCCGGGGGGCGAGAAGCCGGAGGATCACGTGTTCAACGGCAAGACCTGCAGCCAGTGGCAGGCGATCGACGCCAAGGCCAAGCCGCTGCAATTCTATCCCTGGTACATGGCCTGCACCGCCGATTACGGCCGCAGCCGCGGTGCCACCCAGCAATGGAACCACCGCGTGCCGGCACAGCCGTAAAGGCAGGTTGACCTGCGGCCCCAACCGGCCCTAAATATGCGAGAGGGCGGCCCGGATAGGTCGCCCTTTTGCGTTTCTGGAGTTTTCCCACCCCTTTTTCGTCAAGGAGTACCGTTCCCATGACCATCACCCCGCTCATGCCCGTCTACCCGCGGTGCGGTGTGCGGCCGGTGCGAGGCGAGGGCTGCTACCTGATCGGGGAACGAGGGGAACGCTATCTCGATTTCGCCGCCGGTATCGCCGTCAACGCGCTGGGCCATGGCCACCCGCACCTGGTGCAGGCGATCGCCGACCAGGCCGCCACGCTGATGCACGTCTCGAACCTCTACGGCTCCCCCCAGGGCGAGGCGCTGGCCGAGCGTCTGCTCAAGCACAGCTTCGCCGACACGGTGTTCTTCACCAACTCGGGCGTCGAGGCGATCGAGTGCGCGATCAAGACCGCGCGCCGCTATCATTATGCCAATGGCAACCCGCAGCGGCACAAGCTGATCACCTTCAAGAACGCCTTCCACGGCCGTTCGCTGGGCGCGATCTCGGCGACCGACCAGGGCAAGATGCGCGACGGGTTCGAGCCGCTGCTGCCGGGCTTCGACTATGTGCCGTTCAACGATCTCGAAGGCGCGCTCGCCAAGATCGACGACGAGACCGCAGGCTTCCTGGTCGAGACGATCCAGGGCGAGGGCGGCATGACCGCCGGCACGGTCGAGTTCATCCAGGGCCTGCGCAAGGCGGCGGACGAGCACGGACTGCTGCTGATCCTCGACGAGATCCAGTGCGGCTATGGCCGGACCGGCAAGATGTGGGCCTATGAGCATTACGGCATCACGCCCGACATCATGACCTCGGCCAAGGGCATCGGTGCGGGCTTCCCGCTCGGCGCCTGCCTCGCCACCGAGGAAGCGGCCAAGGGCATGGTCGCCGGCACCCATGGCTCCACCTATGGCGGCAACCCGCTGGCGATGGCCGCGGGCATGGCGGTGCTCGACGTGATGGAGGAGCCCGGCTTCCTCGAGCATGTCACCCGCATGGGCGAGCGCCTGCGCCAGGCCTTCGAGCAGCTGATCCCCAACCATGATCACCTTTTCGAGGAGATCCGCGGCAAGGGCCTGATGCTCGGCATCAAGATGAAGGACAGCGTGGTAAGCCGCGACTTCGTCGCCCATCTGCGCGACCATCACGGGCTGCTCACCGTGGCGGCGGGCGAGAATGTGTTCCGCGTGCTGCCGCCGCTGGTGATCGACGAGAGCCACATCGCCGAGGCGGTCGACAAGCTGAGCGCCGGCGCGCGCAGCTTCGCGCCCGCAACCGCCAACTGAAGCGTTTCCTCCCCCGCGCAAGCGGGGGAGGGGGACCATGCGCAGCATGGTGGAGGGGGCTTCCCCCGCGCGGTGCATTGGTGGTGCGAGGCTCGCCTCCACCTCCGGCGTCGCCGGCAGTTCCTTCCCCTTTGCTGACGCGAGGGAGGAAACCATGACCCGCCACTTTATCGATCTGACCGATGCCGGCCCCGACGCGATCGCGGCGATGCTGAACGACGCGATGGCCCGCAAGACCGCGCGCGCCGGCTGGCCCAAGGGCAAGCCGGACGGCGACGCACCGCTCGCCGGCCACACGCTGGCGATGATCTTCGAGAAGAACAGCACCCGCACCCGCGTGTCGTTCGACATGGCGATCCGCCAGCTCGGCGGCACCAGCATCGTGATGGACGCGGGCTCGATGCAGCTCGGCCGCGGCGAAAGCATCGCGGACACCGCGCGGGTGCTCTCGGGTTATGTCGACGCGATCATGATCCGCACCGACGACCACCAGAAGGTGATCGACATGGCCAAGTATGCCAGCGTGCCGGTGATCAACGGCCTTACCGATGCCTCGCATCCCTGCCAGATCATGGCGGACCTGCTGACCATCCTGGAAAGCGGCAAGGCGCTGCCCGGCCTCAAGGTCGCCTGGCTGGGCGACGGCAACAACGTGCTCGCCTCGATCATGGAAGCCGGCGGGCTGATGCAGTTCGACGTCGTCGCCGCCTGCCCGCAAGGCTATCAGCCGAGCGACGCCGACGTCGCCCGCGGGCGTGGCCGCGCCCGCGTGGTCGGCACCGCGCGCGAGGCGGTGGAAGGCGCCGACATCATCGTCACCGATACCTGGATCTCGATGGGCCAGGCGCATGCCGAGACCAAGCTCAAGGCGATGATGCCCTTCCAGGTCGACGAGGCATTGATGGCCGCCGCCAAGCCCGACGCCCGCTTCCTCCACTGCCTGCCCGCGCATCGCGGCGAGGAAGTGACCGACGCGGTGATCGACGGGCCGCAATCGCTGATCTGGCCCGAGGCGGAGAACCGGCTGCACGCGCAGAAGTCGGTCCTGCGCTGGTGCTTCGGGCAGCTCTGAGGGACGGCGTTCGAGCCTGCATTCCCCTCCCGCTTGCGGGAGGGGCCTTAGATCCCCGCCAGCGCGCCCACCGCGGCGACGTCGGCCATCGGCAGGGCCCCGACCGCCTGCTCGACCGCAGCCAATGCCTGCTCCGCCGATCGCTTGTCGCTGCCGTCGCGGGGGTCCTCGTCGCGATGCTTGTGGTCCTTGCGGCGTAGCGCGGCCTTGAGCTCGCGGGCGAGCGCGCGGGCCTCGTTCCTGAAGTCGTCATCGGCCTTGGCGCGCGCGGCATCGGCGGCGCGCTTCTCGTCGGCCTGCTTGGTCGCGGCGGAACTAGCCGCTTCGGGCTGGGACGCATCGCCTTCGGCCGCCACCTTGTCCTTCTCGGCGGTCTCGGCAGTGGGCGTCGCTTCGCCCGCACCCGCACCCGCGCCCGCACCTTCGGCCTTGGCATCGCCCGCCGGTGCGGCCGCGCTGGCCGAGGCATCCCCGGCCTCCACGCCGCCTAGCTCGACCGTGCTGCCGCCGGCGCTGGTATAGCTCTTCACCGCGGCGGCGAGCTCGCGGGCGATCTGGGCGGCGGCGCGGGCGAGCTTCTTGGGATCGCCCGCATAGATCATCTTGAGCGCCTGGAGCCGCGCTTTCAGTTCCTGCACCTTCTGCGCGGCGCGCGCTTTCTGGTCGTCGCTGGTCTTGGTCTTGATCGTCTTGAGGGTTGCGACGGCGTCCTTCGCCTGCTGCAACTTGCGCGCGGCCATCTCCTCCTGCTTGGAAGATGCCGCGTTCGCCGGGGCGCCAGTGCTGGTGCTGCGCAGCGGCGCCATCGACGCAAGGGCGGAGAAGGAGATGGCGGGGAGCTTCATCTTCCCATCATAGGAAGAGATGCGCGCCGCGGTTCGGATGCAGCCGTAAACCTACGTAGGTCCTCAGCTATCGGCGCTCGCCAAACGCCGAGATGGACGACGCAGCGAGC
Source organism: Sphingomonas sp. ABOLE (assembly GCF_003950455.1). NCBI lineage: Bacteria > Pseudomonadati > Pseudomonadota > Alphaproteobacteria > Sphingomonadales > Sphingomonadaceae > Sphingomonas > Sphingomonas sp. ABOLE. Next base: position 23,021 of record NZ_QQWY01000051.1, on the reverse strand, counting down.
CGTATTCGCTCGAACCGCCAAATAATCGACGGGGTTCCGTAAAAAATTCGGGGCACGCCTTACCAATCCTTCTCTGGCACACCATATGAATAACGCTGACGTCGCATGCGACGGATATCGGGCCGCCTCGGCTCCTCCCTTTGTCCCTTTCTAGCCTCACCGAAGCCGGGATGCGCCGCTGTTGGCGCATGCCCGTCATGCCTGGGACAAAGGATGCCCATATGATCACCGGAACCGTGAAATTCTTCAATAACGACAAGGGCTATGGCTTTATCGCGCCGGAAACCGGCGGCGGCGACGCCTTTGTCCACATCTCGGCCGTCGAGCGCGCAGGCATGCACACGCTCGATAAGGACCAGCGGGTTTCCTACGAGCTGGAGACGGACCGTCGGGGCAAGACCTCGGCCGTCAATCTTCAGTCGGCCTGAAGCACAGCGGACTGGGCGGGCATGCAGATGCTCGCCCGTTTCCATTTGGACCGAGCGGGAACCACCTGCTTCAGGAAACGGAGGACAGCATGTCCAGAGCAATCAACGTCAGCGCCGCCAAGGAGCATGTCGTCGCGACCTGCGCCAAGCGGAGCATCGTCATCAGCGCGATCGAGACGCTGCAGTCCGGCGGCACGCGCGTGGTGATGAACAGCGCCGCCGATACGGCGATCATCGCCAAGGCCTATGGCAGCAAGGTGATCACCGGCGCGGTCGTCCGCGTGCCGACGCGCATGGGGAGGCTGTAAGCGCATGGTAGCATATACACCCCCGGGATTTCAGGAGCGCGCGAGCGCGTCGGCATCGGCGAAGCGCAGGGCGCTGGCGATGCTGCGGGCAAGGCCCGTCGCCGATGCCGATGCGCTGGCAGCGGCCACGGCGCGTCGCGTGGCGGCCGAAACGGCCAGCGCCGAAAAGCGTGCAGCGGCGCTTGCCGAGCGCGAGGCGCTTGCGGCTGCCAAGCGCGAGAGCAAGGCGGAGGCGATCCGTGCGGTAGAAGCCGCGGCGGCCGTCCCGGTACCCACCGAGGCGGATCGCAAGGCCGCACGCGACGCGCGCTACGCCGCCCGCAAGGCCAACAAGCACGCCCGCTGACCCGATCTCGACGACGATAGGGTGGCGACGGCGCAAGCGACAGGAGTAGCCATGGCCAAGAGTCAGAAGAAGTCGAACAAGGAAGCGCGCAAGCCGAAGACCGAAAAGGCACCGAAGCAGAACGCTTCCAATCCCAGCACCAAGGGCAAGCCGGTCGAGATGACCACGCTGAAGTCCTGACGAACGGGGGAACGCTGCGGCGTTCCCCTTGCCGTATCGGGCGACGCCCAAGCCTTTGCCGGGCGCAGCCCCGCGCCCCGCGTTGCGGCGACGGCCTACATTGTTTCCGGCCGCGAAACCCCTATTTACCCCTCCGAACCCAGAAAATGCGTTCGTCGGAACGCGCGGAGTCACCCGGACTTCTCGCGGCCGCAAACGAATGCCGGAGACGTATCGTGACTCACCCCGTTCCCGCCGCCGATCTCGATCGCGTGACCGGCTTTGCCATCCCCGAGCGCCATGTCCGCGGCCGCGTCGCGCGGCTGGGCCCGGTGCTGAACGAGATCCTCTCGGCCCATGCCTATCCGGCGCCGATCGAGAAGCTGCTGGCGGAGGCGCTGACCCTCACCGCCCTCCTTGGCAGCACGCTCAAGGATGCCGAAGGGCAGATGACGCTGCAGGCGCAGACCCAGCGCGGCATCGTCAGCCTGATGGTGTGCGACTACAAGAATGGCGAACTGCGCGGCTATGTGCAGTTCGATGCCACGCGGCTCAGCCGGCTCGGCAAGAACCCGTCGCTCAGCGCGCTGTTCAACGGCGGCTATCTGGCGGTGACCTTCGACCAGGCGCTCACCAACGAACGCTATCAGGGCATCGTTCCGCTGGAAGGCGCCTCGATCGCCGAGGCGGCGCAAAGTTACTTCCTCCAGTCCGAACAGATCCCGACGCTGGTGCGGCTCGGCGTGCGCAAGGACAAGGCGACCGGCAAGGTGATCGCCGGCGGCCTGTTCCTCCAGCATCTGCCCGAGGGCGAGGTGGGGCGCGAGCGGCTGCACGTGCGGCTCGACCATCCCGAATGGCAGCATGTCGAGGCGCTGGGCGGCACGATGGGCGCCGACGAGCTGGCCGATCCGGCGATCCCGCTGGAAGGGCTGGTGTGGCGGCTGTTCAACGAGGAGAGCGAGGTGCGCATGCTCGCCGGGCATGATCTGTCGCGCGGCTGCCGCTGCGGGGCGGACTATATCCAGCAGGTGCTCGCCAAGTTCCCCGAGGAAGAGCGTGCGGCGATGGCCGACGAGGGCGGCGTGATCAAGGTCGATTGCGCCTTCTGTTCGAAGCAGTTCCCTGTGGCGCTCGCCGATTTCGTTCCGCCGTCGTTGTAAAGCCGTAATCCTCCTATGATATGTCGTTGGCGGACGGTGCCGTAGGAGCGGCGCCGTCCCCGCTAGGGAGTTTGAACGGGTGAACAGACGCATGGTGTGGATGGCGGTGGCCGGGCTGGCGCTGGCGGCGACGGGTGCGTCTGCGCAGCAGCGGCCGGGTGCGGCGGCGGCGCGGCCGGTGGACGTGCCCGCGATCAACCTCATCCAGAAGGGCAAGTGGGTGGCCCGCGACAGCGAGGGCAATGAGCGCGTGATGTGCGTGCGCGATCCCTATCAGGTCCTCCGCCCCGAGAAGGTCACCACGCCCTGCCAGAACGTGGTGTTGGAAAGCGCCGCCAGCCGCGCGACGGTGCGCAGCGTCTGCACCGGCCATGGCACGATGCTCACCCGCATCACCACGGACACGCCGCGCCAGGTGACCGTGGAGATGCAGGGCGTGATCGACGGCCAGCCTTTTTCCGAAACCTATGATGCAAAGCGGGTCGGGGACTGTTCCTGAGCGGCGTGGTTACCATTCGTTAACCGGTTGGGGGTAGAAGGATGGGGTCCCCAGGGAGGTGTCTCTCCCTGGTTTGGTTTTCCCATTTCTATCCTTTCCGGCCGTCCCTTCGGGGGCGGCCATTTTTTTGCCGGCCTGAGCGCCTACATGCCGCCGATGACTCAAAGCATTGCCATCGCCCTGGTCTCGGGCGGACTCGATTCCATGGTCTCCGCCGCGCGTGCCCGCGAGGACGGGCATCGCCTGCTGGCGCTCTCGATCGACTATAACCAGCGCCACAAGGTCGAGCTGGAAGCGGCCGCCAAGATCGCCGCGCTGCTCGGCGCCGAGCGCCATGTCGTGCTGCCGCTCGACCTGCGTGCGTTCGGCGGCTCCGCGCTCACCGCCGATATCGACGTGCCCAAGACCGGCGTCGGAGCCGACATTCCGGTCACCTATGTGCCGGCGCGCAACACCATCTTCCTCAGCCTGGCGCTGGGCTGGGCCGAGGCGGCGGGCGCGCGCGACCTGTATATCGGCGTCAACGCACTCGATTATTCGGGCTATCCCGATTGCCGGCCCGAGTTCATCGCCGGCTTCGAGAAGCTGGCCGAGCTGGCGACCAAGGCGGGCGTGGAGGGCGAGCCCTTCCGCATCCAGGCACCGCTGCAGACCATGAGCAAGGCCGACATCGTCCGCGAGGCGGCACGGCTGGGGCTCGACGCCGGGCTCAGCTGGTCCTGCTACGATCCCACCCCCGAGGGCCTGCACTGCGGGCTGTGCGACAGCTGCCGGCTGCGGTCGCGCGGGTTCGAGGAAGCTGGGCTGCCCGACCCGACCCGCTACGCCACCCACCCATGAGCTACGCCGTCAAGGAAATGTTCCTCACCCTGCAGGGGGAGGGCGTCAATGCCGGCGCGCGGGCGGTGTTCGTCCGCTTCGCCGGTTGCAACCTCTGGTCGGGCCGCGAGGAGGACCGGGCAACGGCGGTATGCCGCTTCTGCGACACCGATTTCGTCGGGATCGACGGACTGGGCGGCGGCCGGTTCGCCGATGCCGCGGCGCTGGTCGATGCGGTGGAGGGCCATTGGGGCCCCGGCCAGGACAAGCGCTTCGTGGTGCTGACCGGCGGGGAGCCGATGCTCCAGATCGACGATGCATTGGTCGAGGCGCTGCATGCCCGCGGCTTCCGCATCGCGATCGAGAGCAACGGCACGCTGCCGGTGCATCCCGGCATCGACTGGGTGTGCATCAGCCCCAAGGCGGGGAGCGAGGTGGTGCAGCGGCGCGGCGACGAGCTCAAGCTGGTCTGGCCGCAGCCGGGCACCGAGATCGCGGCGATCGAGGGCTGGGACTTCGCCCATTTCCTGATCCAGCCGATGGACAGCGCCGAGGCCGAGGCGAATACGCGCGCGGCGATTGCGGTGGCCATGGAGCGGCCGCGCTGGCGGCTGACGCTGCAGACCCACAAACTGCTGGGCCTGCGCTGATACCAAGCTGCGAGGATGAAAACCAACCGCCGCTCCCCAACCCGTCACCCGGGCGAAAGCCGGGGTCCATTGGGGTCTCACTATCGGCGCTTGCGGAGATCGAGAGGCGAATGGACCCCGGCTTTCGCCGGGATGACGACGTTGCGGTGAGATGAGTCCCATCTCCGCGACTTGGTATCAGCAAAAAAGAAGGGGTGGCGCGGCGGCCACCCCTTCTTTTTTGTATCGGCTCAGGTTTGACTCAGCCCAAGGAGCCGCACTTGCGGGCCTGGTACTCGCCCTTGCGCCAGCATTTGTCGTTGCCGAACTGCGGCAGCGGGCGCAGGACCGGCCAGACGAAGGTGACGCGACGGGTGCGGAAATGCTGCTCGCCCCAGGCCTTGAGGCTCTCGCGCAGCTCGCGCATCCGGCGCTGCGCCACATCGCCTACCGTCCCACGCGGCGCGTACACCACGTCCTGGCCGATTGAGGCGGCCGTCTGGCAGAAAGACAGCTGACCGGAGACGGTGGAAAAGCTCGAATAGACGCGGGTCGAAAACACGTCGAGCGCGTTCTGCGCGGCCTTTTTCGTCTTCGTCGTTTTTAGGAAATATTTCTCGAGCGTATCATATGCTTTATTGAACTCGTCATCATGATCTTTGCGAGCCGCGACATAGTTGTCGTCGGCCAGCAACGTCGGCTCGAACTTGCATTGCAGTGCAGCAACGTTGAGCCCGGCGCGCAGGCTCCATACCAGCGCGGCCCGCAGCTCCGCCGGCGACGCGCCCGGCAACGCCTGGGCGATCATGCCCGGCTCGGTGCCGGTAACGGGGGGACCCGACAGATCCACCGACTTGAAGAAGAATTGCGCCGAAGCAGGCGCCGAAACGCACATTGCCGCGAGGGCAGCCATGCCCAAAGTGATACGCCGACCGAGCATCCCATCCTCTTGATACCGCTATGAGAGATGTTCGTTAGGGCGTTTCGATTCGTCGCCCAAGCCCCTTTTTTCCAAACACGACGATCCGTGGACGGCGGGGAGGAGCCGGTCCCGAAACGAGAAAGGCCGCCCGGTCGCCCGGACGGCCTTTTCGTAACGTACGCCGAAGCGCGATGATTACATCGCGTTCGAAGCGTTCATCGTGCCGTTGTCGACCATCGCACCGTTGTCGACCGGAGCAGCAACGTCAACGTTGGTGACCGAAGCGTCGGTGGTGTTTTCCGGAGCAACGACTTCGGTGGTGTTGTTGACGTTGGTTTCGGTGTTGCTGGTGCACGCCGAAGCCAGGAGGGCCGCACCGGCGATCATCGAACCAGCAACGATCTTCGAAAGGACTGCACGCATGTAATAGCTCCCTAGATAATGGATTTGGACGACGCTTGTACGCCGTTAATACCCAAACCGTGCTGGGTATTAGACGGTTCGGGGGACACCCTCAAGACTCGAATTTATCCCGCGCGATCCAGAGCGTCCAAAAATGGCAAAAATGTGGCCTGGAGCGCCTTGTCGAAGCGGTCCGTCGCAATCGTTTTGCCCAGCTTGGCGGCGCTGGTGACGGGGAATTCGGCGATTCCGCAGGGTACGATGCCGGTGAAATGGGTCAGGTCCGGATCGAGATTGATGGCGAATCCGTGCAGCGTCACCCATTGGCGGATTCGCACCCCGATCGCGCCGATCTTGGCCTCGACGCCGCGATCGAGCGTCCAGATGCCGATCCGGCCGGGGGCGCGGAACGCCTCGATGCCGCAGTCGCCGAGCGCGGCGATCACCCAGCCTTCGATGGCATGGACATAGTTGCGCACGTCGCGCAGCCGCTCGCGCAGGTCGAGCACGACATAGCCGATCCGCTGGCCTGGGCCGTGATAGGTATAGCGGCCGCCGCGCCCGGTGCGGTGCACGGGGAAGCGCGGATCGAGCATTTCGGCGGGATCGGCGCTGGTGCCGGCGGTGTAGACGGGCGGGTGCTCGAGCAGCCAGACCAGTTCCTGCGCCATGTGCGCGGTGACGGCGGCGGCGCGGGCCTCCATCGCGGCATGGGCTTCGGCATAGTCGATCGGCCGGGGCTCGACCCGCCATTCGATGGTTTCGTGCATGATCGCCGCCGCTTGCGCCCTTCCGCGCCCCAAGGCAAGCATTGGCAAGGCGGTGCCCCCCGGCTAACACCCCGGGTCCCTCATGCAAGGACTTCGCCGCATGGCAAAAATGGGTATCGTCTGGGACCGGACCACGGCGTTCGTCGGCGAGCGGCTCGGGGCACTGGCGCCGATCACGCTGGCCACGCTCGTGGCGCCCGCCGTCGCCAGCAGTTGCCTTTCCGTCGCGTTCGCGATGGCCAGCCCGGGAACCCGCATGGGCGTGGGTGTGCTCGCCGTGCTGCTGTCGCTCGTTTCCTTCTGGGGCACGCTGGTGGTGATGGCGCTGGCGACGGGGGACGAAAGTCTGGCGGCAGCGGGCAGGGCCGCGGCCCGGCGCCTGCCGGCAACGCTCCTCGTGTCGTTGGCGCTGGGGCTCGCCTTCGTCGCGCTGGCGGTGCCGCTCGGCTTGATTCTCGTGGCGCGGGGGTATGACGTAACCGCGATGGCCGCCGGCCAGGGCGGCAGCGTCGTGGTGGATCCGCAGACCAGCGCCATGGTTGCCTTGTGGATGCTCGTGCTGGTCGCGGTGTGTCTCTTCGCCTTCGCGCGGCTGGTGCTCGTCAGCGCGGTGGTGCTGCGCGAGCGGGTGGCATTTGCCGCCATTCGCAGATCCTGGGCGCTCACCCGCGGGCATGGCTGGCGCATCTTCGGCATGCTGCTGCTGTTCCTGCTGATCGCGACCATCGCGCAGCTGGCCGCCCAGGCAGTATTCGGCAGCGTCTTCGCGCTGCTGCTCGGCAACGCGCCGGGGCTGACGGCGGCGCTGGTGCTCACCACGATCGTCACCGCATGCGTGCAGGGGGCGGCGATGCTGCTGCTCGCGGCGTTCCAGGGCAAGCTCTACGTCGCGCTGACGACGAACGATTCGGTGTGGCCCGCATGACGCTGCGCCTGGCCGGCCTGTTCGCCGACGCAAAGACCCTGTGGCAGCGCGAGCGGACGCTGGTGCTGCCGGTCGCGGGGCTGTTCTTCCTGCTGCCGAGCCTCGGCATGCTGCTGCTGATGGTGCAGGGGGCGCCCGATCTCGAATCGCTGTCCGACCAGGCGGTGCTGCTCGCCTTCTACCAGAAGTTCGTCGAGGCGAACGTCGTGCCGATCGCGCTCGCCTATCTGGCGGTCGACTATGGCATCCTGGCGCTGTTCAGCCTGTACCTGCGCGGGCAGGGGCAGACGCTGGGGCAGGTGATGAAGGCGGCGCTGCGGCGGCTGTTCCCGTTCCTGCTCCTCGAAGTGGCGGTGAGCATCGGCTTCCAGCTCGGCTTCTCGCTGTTCATCGCGCCCGGGCTGTTCGTCTTCGCGCGGACCTGGCTGGCGGCGCCGGCCTATGCCGCCCGGCCCGAGGCGGGGTTGATCGAGGCGTTCAAGCAGGGCTGGGTACGCAGCAGCGGGGTGACCGGGCTGTTGTTCCTGCTGGTCGCGGCGATGGTGTTCGCCGGCGGCATCGGCGCGATGGCCGTCGCGAGCATCGTCACCGGCCTGATCGCGACCGCGGCGGGCGGCGGCGCGGTGCCCGAGTTCCTCGGCTATCTGCTGCTCTCGGTGATCGGCGCGGGCGTGTGGACCGCGCTGGCGATCCTGCGCGTCGCCGCCTATCGCGCGACCGAACCCAGACAGGGAATGTGAGGCGCCGCCTCCGCAGGTAGCACGCCGAGCAGGCGCGGATCGGGAAAGGTCTCGATCGTGCGCTTGAAGGGCACGAAGCCGTGACGGCGGTAGAAGTCGAGCGCGGCGGGGTGGTCGAGCGTGCAGGTGTGGACCCACACGCGCGTCACGTCCTTGCGCCAGGCGAAAGCGAGCGCCTGCGCCATCAGCCAGTTGCCATGGCCCCTGCCGGTGATCTCCGGCACCAGCCCGACATAGGAGAGCTCGCAGGTGGCGTGCGTGCGGAAGTCGAGTTCGAGTATGCCGACTTCGACGCCGGCGCGATCTACCACCGCATAGACAGCGACCTGCGGATCGTCGAGAATCGCTCGCAGCCGCGCCTCGTCCATCACCAGCCGCGAGAACCATAGCCACGGCCCGCCGACCCGGCGGAACAGTGCGCGATATTTCTCGCTGTCCGGCGCGGGCCAGTGGACCAGCCGGAACGGGGCGGGCGGCACCGGCCGAGGCCTGAGCCGTTCGCGCATCTCCAGCGCGGTGACGATGGTGGCGAGATGATCGTTCGCGACGGGCAGCAGGCCCATGGGCTCAGCTCCAGGCGGCCATCGGCGGCAGGCTCATCAGGATCGCGTCGACATTGCCGCCGGTCTTGAGGCCGAACAGCGTGCCGCGATCGTAGATCAGGTTGAACTCGGCATAGCGGCCGCGCCATTCGAGCTGGCGCTGGCGATCGGCGTCATCGAACGGCTGGTTCATCCGCCGACGCACCAGCTTCGGGTAGATGTCGAGGAACGCGCGGCCGACATCCTGGGTGAAGGCGAAATCCGCCTCCCAGTCATTTTCGAGGTGATCGTAGAAGATGCCGCCGACGCCGCGATGCACCTGGCGATGGGGAATGTAGAAATACTCGTCCGCCCAGGCCTTGAAGCGCGGGTAATGGGCCGGATCGTGCGCGTCGCACGCGGCCTGCAGCCGGGCGTGGAAGTCGGCGGTGTCCTCGGCATAGGGCAAAGGCGGGTTGAGATCGGCGCCGCCGCCGAACCAGCGCTTGGTCGTCGTCAGGAAGCGGGTGTTCATATGGACCGCGGGCACATGCGGATTCGCCATGTGCGCAACCAGGCTGATCCCGGTGGCGAAGAAGCTGGGGTCCTCGCCCGCGCCGTGGATGGTCTTGGCGAAATCGCCTTCGAAGGCGCCGCCGACGGTGGAGACGTTGACGCCCACCTTCTCGAACACCCGGCCCTTCATCACGCCGCGCACGCCGCCGCCGCCCGGCGCGCCGCTCGCATCGACGCGGTCCCAGCCGAGATAGTCGAACGCGGCGTTCGAGCCGGCCTCGCGCTCGATCGCCTCGAACTCGGCGCAGATCGAATCGCGCAGGCCCTCGAACCAAACGCGGGCGCGCTGCTGCTGTTCGTCGAGTTCGATCACTGCGGGAATCCTTCGGTCTGGCGGAGCGCCTCGGCCAGACCGATGCCCGTTGCGACGGCGAGGTTCAAGGAGCGGAGCTCAGGCCGCAGCGGTATTCGCACCGCAGCATCGGCGTGGTCGTGCACGAAATCGGGTACGCCGCTGCTCTCGGCGCCGAACAGCAAGGTGTCGCCGGGCGTGAACCGCGCCTCGGGCAGGCGCGTGCCGCCGCGGGTGGTGAACAGGACGAGCCGGCCGGGGATGCGCGCCTCGAACGCGGTCCAGTCGGCGTGGCGGATCGTCTCGGGTTCATAGTCCATCGCCGCGCGCTTGCGGGCGCGATCGCCCCAGGGAAAACCCATAGGCTCGATCAGGTCCACCGCCACTCCCATGCACGCCGCCAGCCGCAAGATGGTGCCGACATTCCCAGCAATTTCAGGCTGGAACAACGCAACGCGAATTGTGGAGAGCGAAGTCATTTTGCAGTGCAACATTAAGGCCTTGGAGACGAGAAGATGAAAAACCCTGTTGGCAAAGCTGCATTGCGCCGTCTATCAAACTTGTAACGCCACCGGAAATCCGGCCGGCACTGAGCTTCGTTTCGTCCGCGTTCCTCTCTCCGCGGTTTTGGCGCGGAAGAGTTCCCGAAGTGCAAGGGCTAGAGCATGGCAACGTTTGAAGAAGGCGTTACTCCCGATCAGACCGTAGGCCCAGGCGGCGAAATCCTCGAGAATCCCCGTCGTCGCGATTATCTGCTGTACGCCGCCCCGGCCGTCGCGGCCGTCGGTGCAGGCGTGGTGGTGCTGCCGCTCGTCAATTCGATGAATCCGTCGGCCGACGTGCTGGCCCAGTCCACCACCGAGGTGAATCTCGCAGCGATCGAGCCCGGCCAGGCGATCAAGGCCAGCTTCCGCAAGCAGCCTTTGTTCGTCCGCAACCTGACGCCGAAGGAAATCGCCGAGGCCGATGCGGTGCCGGTCTCCAGCCTGCGCGATCCGCAGACGCTGGAGCAGCGGACCGCGGAAGGCCACAAGAACTGGCTGATCACGCTGGGCGTGTGCACCCATCTCGGCTGCGTGCCGCTGGGTGCGGGCGAGGGCGAGAATCGCGGGCCCTTCGGCGGCTATTTCTGCCCGTGCCATGGCTCGGCCTATGATACCGCCGGCCGTATCCGCCAGGGGCCGGCGCCGACCAATCTCGAAGTACCAAAATATAATTTCACGTCCGACACGGTCGTCGTTGTTGGGTGAGGAGAGACCTGGATGAGCTTTCCCTGGGCGCGCCATTACGAGCCGAAGAACCCGGTGATGAAATGGGTGGACGATCGGCTGCCGCTGCCGCGGTTCGTCTATAACGCGATCGGTGCCGGCTATCCGGTACCGCGCAATCTCAATTACTTCTGGAACTTCGGCATCCTCGCGGGGCTGTCGCTGGTGATCCAGATCGTCACCGGCATCGTGCTGGCGATGCACTTCCACAGCTCGGCCGCCGGGGCGTTCGACTCGGTCAACGGCACGATCATGCGCGACGTGAACGCGGGCTGGTTCCTGCGCTTCGCCCACGCCAACGGCGCCAGCATGTTCTTCATCGTGGTGTACATCCACATCTTCCGCGGCCTCCACTATGGATCATACAAGGCGCCGCGCGAGATGGTGTGGCTGCTCGGCGTCGTCATCTTCCTGCTGATGATGGCCACCGCCTTCATGGGCTATGTGCTCCCCTGGGGGCAGATGAGCTTCTGGGGCGCGCAGGTGATCACTGGCTTCTTCTCGGCGATCCCGGTGGTGGGCGACTGGGTCCGCATCTGGCTGCTCGGCGGCTATGCGCCGGACGATGCGACGCTCAACCGCTTCTTCTCGCTCCACTATCTGCTGCCCTTCGTGATCGCGGGCGTGATCATCCTGCACATCTGGGCGCTGCACATTCCGGGTTCGAACAACCCGACCGGCGTGGAGGTGAAGGGCGAGCAGGACACGGTGCCGTTCCACCCCTACTATACCGCCAAGGACGGCTTCGGGGTCGGCATCTTCCTGATCCTGTTCTCGATCCTGATCTTCTTCTATCCCGATTATCTGGGCCACCCGGACAACTACATCCCGGCCAACCCGCTCTCGACGCCCGCGCACATCGTGCCCGAATGGTATTTCTGGCCCTTCTACGCGATCCTGCGCGCCTTCACCGCGGATTTCATCCTGCCGGCGAAGCTGTGGGGCGTGCTGGCGATGTTCGGCTCGATCCTCCTGCTGTTCTTCCTGCCCTGGCTGGATCGCTCGCCGGTGCGCTCGGCCAATTACCGGCCGATGTACCGCATCGCCTTCTGGCTGCTGGTCGCTGACGTGCTGATCCTCGGCTGGTGCGGCGGCTCGCCCGCGGAGCCCTTCTACGTAATCACCAGCCAGATCGCGGCGGCCTATTATTTCGCGCATTTCCTGATCATCGTGCCGATCATCTCGCGGATCGAGACGCCGCGCCCGCTGCCCAATTCGATCACCGAAGCGGTGCTGAAGGGCGAGGGCGGATCGCGCATCACCGCCACCGCGGCGACGGCATAAGGGGGCCGGGAACCATGACGTCGATCTTCTTTCGCTCGATCAAGTTCCTGATCGGTGCCGGCTTCGTGTTCGTGCTGCTGCTGGCGCTGATCAGCAGCATCACCGGCCTGATCCAGGAGCCCCCCAAGGAAACCGCCGAACAGGCGCTGCACAAGCATCCGAAGGAACTGGAACTCGCCTCGAACGGGCCGCTCGGCAAGTTCGATCTCGGCCAGCTCCAGCGCGGCTTCAAGGTGTACAAGGAAGTCTGCGCGGCGTGCCACTCGCTGCACATGATTTCCTTCCGCAACCTCAAGGACCTGGGGTACAGCGACGCGCAGGTGAAGAAGATCGCCAAGGAATGGGCGATGAAGCAGCCGGTGTTCGACGAGAAGGCGGGCACCTGGGGCGAGCGCGACAACATCCCGTCCGATCGCATCCCCAAGGTCTATTATGCCGGCACCGGCAACCCGCCCGACCTCAGCCTGATCACCAAGGCGCGACATGACGGCGCGGCCTATGTCCATTCGCTGCTGACCGGCTATGGCGAGAAGCCCGATCCGGCCAAGGCGGCGCAGTTCCCGGAGGCGACGAAGACGCCCGAGGGCATGTACTTCAACCCCTATTTCGCCAATCTCAACATCGCGATGCCGCCGCCGCTGACCAGCGAGGGCCAGGTCCAGTATGACGACGGCACCCGCGCGACGGTCGACCAGATGTCGAAGGACGTCTCCGCCTTCCTCGTCTGGACCGCCGAGCCGACGCTGCAGACGCGCCACCAGGCGGGCCTCGCGGTCGTGATCTTCTTGCTGTTTGCCACCGGGCTCGCCTATGGCGCGTACCTCACGGTTTGGCGCGGCATGAAGCATTGATGGACATCCAGCAGAACGAAGACATCCGCAGTCGCATTCGCACGATCCCCGACTTTCCGAAGCCGGGGATTCTTTTTCGCGACATCACCACGCTGCTGCTCGAGCCCGAGGGGCTGCGGCTGACCATCGAGAAGATGGCGGCGCAGGTCGACGGCAAGGTCGATCTGGTCGCCGGCGTTGAGGCGCGCGGCTTCGTGTTCGGCGCGGCGCTGGCGGTGCAGCTCGGCACCGGCGTGCTGCTGATCCGCAAGGATGGCAAGCTGCCGGGCGCGACGATCGCCGAGGATTATGCGCTCGAATATGGCACCGACCGGATCGCCATCCATGCCGATGCGCTGGTGCCCGGTGCCCGGGTGCTGCTGGTCGACGACTTGATCGCCACCGGCGGCACCGCGCGCGCGGCGGTGCGGCTGCTGCGCAAGGCGGGGGCGGAGGTGGTCCAGGCCTCGTTCGTCGTCGACCTGCCCGATCTTGGCGGTGCCGATGCGCTGCGCAGCGACGGCATTCAGGTCGCGTCGCTCGTCGCCTTCGAAGGGCATTGACGGAACCCCAGCGGGCGCCCGTGCGCTTCTCCGCCCGAGGGGCGCGGCCAAGGGCATCGCCCCGCCGCGCGCCTCCGGTACAGGAGCGTAACCCATGCATATCGGTTTGAAATCCATCCTCGGCGCGGCGCTTCTCGGCGGGGCGGCGGCGCTCGGCGGCTGCATGGACGACGGCTATGGCTATGGCGGCTCGCGCGTCGCCCTAGGCTATGGCAGCGGCTATGGCAGCCCCTATTGGGGCTGGTACGATGATTATTATTACCCCGGCACCGGCGCCTATGTGTACGATCGCTACCGCCACCGCCGTGCCTGGAATGACGGCCAGCGCGCCTATTGGGAGCAGCGTCGCGGCGCCTGGCGCGGCAGCCCACGCTGGCGGAACAACTGGCGCGATTTCCGCGGACGTCCCGGCGGCTGGCGGCGGCGCTGAGCGTCACGCAGGCATGTTCCTGTCAGGCGTCGGTCTGCAGAAGCTGACGCAGGGGCGGTCGCGGGCGGTCTTCCGGCGTCCCGCCTCAATCGTGCTGTCGTAGAAGCCGCCATTACGGCCGCGCAGGAACCGGGATTCTCATCCATTGCGTTAAGAAACTATTTTTCAGAACATTTTACAGCGTGTTGTTATCATAATCGGGGGTGATGATGACGACGTATCAGCTCATGGACGAAGCCGATGTCTACGAGGCGGAGAACCGCTTCTACCTCCAGTCGCGACCGTCGCGAATGGCCAAGCTTCTCGCCCATTACGAACTCTACCGCCAGATTACGGGCTTGCCCGGAGCGGTAATCGAATTGGGGGTGTACAAGGGCGCCTCGTTCATGCGCTTTGCCAGCTTTCGCGACCTGCTCGAAAACGCGCACAGTCGCCCGCTGATTGGCTTTGATGCTTTTGGCGATTTTCCGCGGGAAGGCGTTGAAGGATCCGCCGATCGCAGCTTTATCGAACGTTTCGAGGCAGCCGGCGGCCAAGGCATCGCCCGCGGTGACTTGGAGACGCTGCTGCTTGCGAAGGGGTATGGCAATACCGAGCTGGTGGAGGGGAACATCCTCCGCACGTTGCCCGCCTATTTGGAGCGCCATCCGGCGCTGAAGGTCGCGTTTCTTCATCTCGACGTGGACGTATACGAACCTACCGCCTTTGCGCTTGAGCTGCTGCTGCCGCGCATGGTGCGCGGTGGCTTGGTAGTGTTCGACGATTATGGTCTGGTCGATGGTGCCACACGTGCCGCCGACGAGGCGTGCGAGCGGCTCGGCGCGGGCATGGCCAAGCTCTCTAACTATGTGATCCCCGGTTATTTCCGCATGCCCTGAGTTGCAATCGTGCGGATGCGGCAGATCACGCTGCCGTGCGGCGCGCGATCAGGGCATTGGCGATGAAGGTGAGGACCGGTTCGCCCTGCTGGTTGAAGGTCGTCAGCCGGCTGCGGACGATGCCCATGTCCGGGCGGCTCTGCGAGGCGCGGGCCTCGAGCACTTCGGTTTCGCAACGGAGCACGTCACCGGGGTAGACCGGCTTCAGCCAGCGCAGTTCGTCGACGCCCGCCGCGCCCAGGCTGGCGATCGGGTTAGCCTCGTAGTGCGCGACCAGCATCGCCATCGTCATCGCGTTGGTGTGCCAGCCGCTCGCCGCGAGCCGCCCGAAATGGGTCTTGGCCGCCGCCTCGTCCGAGAGGTGGAAGGGCTGGGGATCATATTTCCGCGCGAATTCGAGTACTTCCTCGCGGGTAACGGCGTAGCGGCCGAAGCTGGCACGGTCGCCAGGCTGGATGTCGTCGAAATAGCGCATGGCAACGAGTTTCATTGAGAAACCCGTTGCTGGCAAGCGGATTCAGTGGGGCCGGAGCAGCGGGCGGAAGGGCGCGTCGTCCCCGTCGAGATCGGTTCGTGACGGCAGCCCTAACAGATCGCGGAGCAGCGGGGTGACGTCGACATTGTCGAACGCGGGCAGCGTGCCGTGGCGAAAGGCGGGGCCGGCGGCGACAAACAGCGCGGCCATGTCTGCCGAGCGATTGTCATAGCCATGTTCGCCGCGGGTGAAGGGCGCGTCGGGTAGTTTCTCGGCGATCGTCCAGCGCGGTTCGGCGAGGCAGAAGAGCGCGGCGATGCGCGGATTGCTGCCGTAGCGCAAGCGCGCCGGGATCTCGGCCTTGCGCCAGCATTCCATGTGCGGATGGCGGCCGAGCAGAGTCTTCTCGACCACCGCTTCCTTGCCGGGCAGGGGGGTGAGCGCGGCGAAGGGGCCGGCTTCGATCAGATGGTAGCTGTCCCTGGGCAGGTTGAGCGGGATGACGCGGGTGTCGCGGGTCTCGGACATGCCGTGGTCCGAGACGACGACGAGGTTCGCGGGCTGGTGGAGCGCGGCGAGGCCCTCGACCAGCGCGCCGATCTGCGCGTCGACTGCGGCGGCGGCCTGGGTGACCTCGGGTGAGTTGGGCCCATGTTGATGGCCGACCACGTCCACGCGGTCGAAATAGAGGGTGACGAAGCGCGGGCGGTTGGCGGCGGGGCGGCGCAGCCAGTCGAGCACGGTGTCGACGCGCTGGGTGTCGTTCACTGCCTGGTTGTACTGGAGCCAGTCGTGCGGGCGGGTGCCGCCGGCATAGTCGCCGTGATCGGGCCTGGTGACCTTGCTGCCCCAGGCGACATTCGATCCCGGCCAGAAAACCGTGCCGGTGCGGATGCCGGCCTTTTCCGCCTCGACCCAGATCGGTGCGGCGGCGTTCCACCAATAGGGCGCGTCGCTGGCGGTGGTGAAGGTCTCGCCCGGGTGGGCGGGGTCTTCCATCCGATTGCCGACGATGCCGTGATGGTCGGGGACCAGGCCGGTGACGAGCGTCCAGTGATTGGGGAAGGTCTTGCTCGGGAAGCTCGGGCGCATCGGGCCGGTGATGCCCTGCGCGGCGAGCCGGGTGAGGTTGGGGGTGACGCCGCGCTGGAGATGGTCCGCGCGGAAGCCGTCGATCGAGATCAGGATCGTGACGGGTGCGCGCGCTTCGACCGCCGCGGGGGGCGGGGGCGGGGCCTGGACCGGCGGGGTGGCACAGGCCTGGAGGACCGCGATCAGCGCGGCGGCGGCGATTCTGGTGGTCCAGCGCATGGGGTGCGCCATGCGCCGGAATTGTTGCGGGGGGAAGACCTCGGGTGCTTACCGCCCCAGCGCCAGCCGCGCGAAGAGCGTGTAGCTCAGCGGCGCCTTGCCGTACGCCGCATCGAGCACCGACGGCTTGGCATAAGCCGCCACCGATCCGCCCAGCGCCAGCTCGGTCTGGTTTGCGAGTGGGATCCGGTACGCATAGCCTCCCTCGAACCGCGTCACCCGGAACTTGCGGTCGTGCAGCGGATCGTCATGGTCCGGGAAGAGCTCGTCATTGGCGACATTCTCCACCCGCCCGAACAGGCTGTGGCGGTTGGTCAGGTCCCAGTTCGCCTCCGCCGTGAACGCGCTCAGCACCGGACCCGGCAGCCGGTGCTTGGCGGCATAGCCGACCATCGCCGAGACCTTGCCGCTGCTATAGTGGAGGCTGGCGGTGGTGCGCTGCTCGTCCTCGCCGGCGTGGGTCACTTCGGGGTTCTTGAGGTGCCCGGTCGAGACCTGCGCCACCCAGTTGTCCGTCGGCGACCAGCTGGCGCGCACGCTCCAGCTGTCGAGCTTGATCGGGTCGATGTCCCAGCGATGCTCGTCGGGCTCGCGGCCGTTGAACCAGGATCCTTCGAGCTGCACGCGGCCAGCCTGCACGCCGCCGGTGACGACGCCATAGGTGATGTGGCTGCTGTCGAACCAGTGATGCGCGATCGGCGACAGCGCGAAATAACGGGCCGAGCGGCGGTGCATGAAGGCGCTGGGGCCGAGCGCCGGCTCGGCGACGGGGCCGCCATAGACGAACAGCTTGGTGCCCGGCGCCACCTGGGTATCGGCGCGCGCGGAGAGCTCCATGAACAGGTCGTGCGGGTGCTGGCGATCGACCAGCGGCTGGCCGTTGGCGGTCTCACCGCTCGCGAACAGATTGGGATAGCCGCGCTGGCCCATGGCGGGCTCGAGGCTGCCCATCGCGCGGAGCTGGAGCGACGTGCCGCCCCAGTCGCGCGTGGCGCTGAGCATCGCCATCGATTCGACGAACGCCTCGTCCTTGCCGCGCGGCCCGCCCTGATCGGTGTACACGCCCCAGAGATAGCCATGCGCCATCACCATCCAGTCGCCATGGCTGAGCATCACGCCGCGCATCGGCCCGTCGGCCTGGGGCAGCAGCGAGGTGCCCGAGCCGCCGGCGGCATGGTCGGAGCCGCCCATGCGCATCATCGGCATCGGCTGGTCCGCGGTCATGCCGTTCATGGTGTGGCCCATCGCGGCATGGTCCTGCGGCGTGGGCTCGGCGGGCATCGACCCCATGTCGTGCATGCTGTGATCCTCCTGCGCAAAGGCGGGCAGGGGGGCGATCAGAGCGAGGGCGGCGAAAGTGGTACGCAAGGGTCAGGCTCCCAGCAGGGGTCGCGCGAGCATCCAGAGGCCCATCGCGATCATCATCAGGTTTTCGGTGAGCGACACGAAGCCGAGCGGCACGTTGCTGTCGCCGCCGACACAGGCGCATTTGAGCTCGCGGCGATCGACATAGACCGCCTTGAACACCGACACGGCACCGATCCCGCCGATGCACAGCGCCAGCGGGGCGGAGAACCAGGTCAGCACATTGGCGGTCATCAGCAGCCCGGCGGTCGCCTCGGCAAAGGGGTAGAGCGTGGCATAGGGCACCCAACGGCGGGCGAGCAGGTCGTAGCCGAGGAACATCGTCGCGAAGCCCGCCACGTCGCGCAGCTTGAGCATCGCCAGCAGGCACATCGCGAAGCTGACGAACCACTCGCCCGCGCGCATCGTGAACGGCGTCGCATAGGCGGCATGGCTGGCGGCGAGCGCCAGCAGCGCGGCGATGGCGAACAATGCGATCACCGGGCGATAGGTCTTCGCCTTGGGATCGCGGACCTTCAGGCCGAGGAACTGGCGGAGATCGTCATGCCCGCCGATGCGGCGCTCGCCTATGAACACCTGCGGCGTTGTCGTCACGCCGTGGCGCGCCTTGAAGGCGTCGGTTTCCTCACGCGTGGTGAGGTGGCGATCGTCGACCGTGTAGCCGTGGCTTTTGAGCAGGTGCAGGGCGCGCAGGCCCCAGGGGCAGACATGCGTGCCCATCACCATGCGGTAGAGAATTGCGCTTTTTTCCGAGGCGGATGACATGGGGTTTCCTTCACTCCGCACCCCCTATAAGCTCCGTACCATGGTACGGAGTCAAGCCATGTCGCAGCTTACGATCGGAAAGCTCGCCGATGCCGGCGGGGTGGGGGTGGAAACGGTGCGCTATTACCAGCGGCGCGGGCTGCTGCCGACGCCCGAGCGGGGTGGCGGGCCCGATGCGGGCGTGCGGCGATATGGCGAGGAGGAAGTGCGACGGCTGCGCTTCATCCGATCGGCGCAGGCGGCGGGGTTCACGCTCGAGGAGATCGGCGAACTGCTCGAACTCGACGCGACCGACGATCGGGCGCGGGCACGCGAACTCGCGCGGGCACGGATCGCAGCGCTCGACGTGAAGATCGCCGAGCTGGTCCAGGCGCGCGAGGGGCTCGCCCGGCTGGCGCGGGAGTGCGGATCGGGCAAGGCGGGGCCGTGCCCGATCCTGACGGCGTTCGAGGGGTAGGGGGGCAGGTTAGGCTGGGCGAGGCGACGCCCTTTACTCTCCTCCCGCACGCGGGAGGGGGGTGTACGGGGGCAGCTCAGTACGCCATCTCGAACGCAGCTTCAGACGCGCCGCTGCGATACCCCGCCACCTCCTCGTCCACCCGGAACGCCTCGGCATTGCCGAGCAGCGTCGCCGCCTCGCGGTCGAGCGAGCGGGCGGCGGCGGAGGTCTGTTCCACCATCGCGGCGTTCTGCTGGGTGGCGGTCTCCATCTCGACCACCGACCGGGTGATGTCGGAGATCGCGCTGGCCTGCGAGCGATTGTCCTCGCGCAGCGCCTGGAGCAGTTCCTGGACGCCGTCGAAATTCTCGACGATCTCGACCAGCGCCGCATCGACCGCGCGGACTTCGCTGGCGGCGGTGGCGACGTCGATCTGGGTCTCGTTGATCAGGTCGCGGCCGCGCTTGGCCTCTTCCTCGGCGCGCAGCGCGAGCGCGGAGACGAGATCGGCGACCACCGCGAACCCGCGGCCCGCTTCCCCGGCGCGGCCCGCCTCGACCGCGGCGTTCATCGCCAGCACGCGCGTCTGGAAGGAGATCTTGTCGAGCCCCTCGACCACCGTGTCGATTGCATTGGCGCGTTCGGAGACGCTGTTCATCGCGATCGCGGCGTTCTGGGCGGTGCTGCGGCCGGCATGGACCATGGCGCCCGCCTGCTCGGCGCGTGCCATGGTGGCCTCGGCGGACTGGCTGCTGCTCTTGAGCCGGTTCTCGATCAGCTGGATCGCGGCGCTGGTTTCCTGGAGCGTATGCGCGGTCGTCTCGGTGCGGTGGGCGAGGTCTTCCGACGCGGTGGCGATCTCGCTGGAGCCGGTGCCGATGTTGCGCGCGCCATGGATCGTAGTGCGCAGCATCGCCGAGAGCGCGCTGGCGGCGCGGTTGAAGCTGACGCGCACCGGCTCGTAGACACCGGGGAAGGGGCTGGTGATGCGGTGGCGCAGGTCCCCCTTTTCCAGCGCGGCGAGCGCGGCGCCGAGCATTTCGCCGACATTCTCCTGCTCGGCGAGATGCGCCGCATCCATCTCGGCGCGACTGCGCGCGGCGGCGTGGAAGCGGGCGACGGCCTGGGCGATGTTGCCCAGCTCGTCGGTGCGGTCGCGATAGGGGATGGCGGTGTCCTGCCCGCGCGACAGCGTGGTGGTCGCCTGGGCGACCTGGGCCAGCGGCTGGGCGACGCGGCGCGTAAGCCACCAGGCGAACCAGCCGATCGTGCCGAACAGCGCGAGCGCGAGCAGGGTCAGCGCGCCGATCGAGGCCCAGAGCGACTGGGACGAGCGGTCGCCGAACGCGGCCTGCTCCTCGGCGGTGGCCTTGACCAGCGCGTCGATCGCCTTGCGGTGGGCGTCATAGGCTTGCGTCAGCACGGCGTAGCGGGCGCGGGCGGTACCCATGTCGTTCGCGGCGATCGCATCGAGGAACGATCCCTGCGCCTCCTGCCAGAAGCGCATTGCCGGCGTGTGCGTGTCGGCGAGGATCGCGCGCTTCAGATGATCGGGGAGGGCGGACTGCTCCCACACTGCATGACGGTCATCATAGGCCTTGCGCAGCTCGGCGAGGCGGGCGCGGGTGGCGTCGATCCGTTCCGGGTGATCGAGCAGCAGCGTCGCTTCGAGATAGGGCTCGATGATATATTCGGGCGGGGGCAGGATGTCGGCGTTGAGATCGGCGATCTCCATCGAGGCGCGGTGCATCGGGCCGCCCATCCGGATCGCGTGAATCCGCCAGGCCGAAACGGCGAAGGCGATGGCCAGAAGCAAGATCAGCGCAATCGCGCCGCTGCGAACCCGCGCGGTAATCGTCATGCAGTCCCCCCCGAGTGGTCTGTGCCCCCGTACCGGAACCATTGTAGAAACATTTCTAGCGCGTTGCGAGAAGAAGCGAAGATTTGTTGCGCGATCGGCCTGCGCGCGTTCTGCTGCGCGCGCTGCCGGCAAGCGCGGCTTACATAGGTTGTCGCCCCCACGCGCAGAATGAACGATTGCGGTGCAGAAACATTGTGCCCGCCGCGGGGCTGGCGTGATACGCGGTGTGGAGGCGCATGATGGGCGACGAAGGCTACCCGATCGGTGGGGGGCAGCTGGGGCAGCTAATTCGGGATTTCGACTGGGCGGCAACGTCGATCGGGCCGCTCGCGCAGTGGCCGCAGAGCCTGAAATCGGTCACCCAGATGCTGCTTCTCTCGCCGGTGCCGATCGTGCTGCTGTGGGGCGAAGACGGCGTGATGATCTACAACGACGCCTATTCCGAATTCGCCGGCAGCCGGCACCCGGCGCTGCTGGGATCGAAGGTGCGCGAGGGCTGGTCAGAAATCTCCGACTTCAACGACAACGTCATGCGGGTGGGCCTGAGCGGCCAGACGCTGGCCTATCGCGACCAGGAACTGGCGCTGCAGCGGCGCGGCAAGCTGGAGCCGGTGTGGATGGACCTGGATTATTCGCCGGTGCTCGATGAATCGGGCGCGCCGGCCGGGGTAATCGCGATCGTGGTCGAGACCACGCAGAAGGTGCTGGCCCAGCGCCAGCTGCGCGAGAGCGAGCGGCGGCTGCGCGCGTTCGTCGAGGCGACCTCGGACGCGATCTACCGGATGAGCCCGGACTGGTCCGAGCTCATCCACATGGATGGCGGCACCTTCCTCACCCATGCCAGCGCCGCCCAAACCGACTGGATGGAGGCCTATCTCCATCCCGAGGATATCCCGCGGGTGCAGGCCGCGATCGCCGAGGCGGTGGCGACGCGCCGGCCGCTCGAGCTCGAACACCGCGTCCATCAGGCCGACGGGAGCATCGGCTGGGTCGCCTCGCGCGCAGTGCCGCTCACCGACGAGGCGGGCACTCTGGTCGAATGGTTCGGGGCGGCCTCGGACATCACCGAGCAGCGGCGCACCAACGAGCATCTGCGGCTGGTGATCAACGAACTCAACCACCGGGTGAAGAACACGCTGGCGATGGTGCAGGCGATCGCGATGCGCACCTTCCGCGCCGCGCCCGATCTCGCGGTGGCGCAGGAGCAGTTCGCCGCGCGGCTGGTCGCGCTGGCGCAGGCCAACGACCTGCTCACCGGCGAGCGCTGGGCCGGGGCGTCGCTGCGCGAGGCGATCGACCAGGCAGTGCGTCCGCACCAGCATGATCCGGCGCGCTGCACGCTGGAGGGTGCCGACGTCCGCATCTCGCCCAAGACGGCGCTGGCGATGGCGCTGGCGATGCACGAGCTTTCCACCAATGCGGTGAAATACGGCGCTTGGTCGAACGAGACGGGGCGGGTGGCGATCGCCTGGTCGGTCGCGGGCGGCCAGCTGCGACTCGAATGGCGCGAGCGTGACGGGCCGATCGTGGTGGCGCCGGCGCGGCGCGGTTTCGGATCGCGGCTAATTGAACGGGGCCTGGCGGGGGAACTTGGCGGCGCGGTGACGCTTTACTTCGAGCCTGAGGGGCTGCGCTGCACCGTCCAGGCGCCGCTTGCCGCCGTGACCGTGGAGTGAGTTCGTGCGTGTCCTGATCGTCGAAGATGAAATGACGATCGCCTTCCTGATCGAGGACATGCTGGAGGATCTCGGCCACGAGGTGGTGGAGATCGCGATGCGGCTCCCCGAGGCACTGGAGGCGGCGCGGCGAGTGGAGGCCGATCTGGCGATCCTCGACGTCAATCTCGACGGCCATCGGTCGTTCCCGGTGGCGGACATTCTTGCCGAGCGCGCGATTCCCTATGCCTTTGCGACTGGGTACGGCGCGCTGGGGCTGGAGGGCGCCTATCGCGAGCGGCCAGTGCTGGCCAAGCCGTTCCTGCGCGAGCATCTGGCCGCGCTGATCGTAAAAGCGTGTGGGTAAATTCTTAAGCCCCTCCCTTTCAGGGGAGGGG
>NZ_QQWY01000050.1:0-29197 GCF_003950455.1 Sphingomonas sp. ABOLE | reverse complement strand
TCGTCGCCGTGCGCCTGGTGGTGCGGGGCATGAAGCCGAACCCGGCGGTGCACCTGCCCGTCGGCCGATCAGGTGCCGACGGTGTCGGCTACCTCCGGCGGCGCTTCGTCATCATTGGCCGGCGGGCGCGGTGCATCGTCGTTGGCAGGCTCGCGCCATCGGCCGACGGGCAGGTGCACCGCCGGGTTCGGCTTCATGCCCCGCACCACCAGGCGCACGGCGACGATCTGGACGACGAAGGCACAGCCGCAATCGTCACTGTCGCACAGCAGCCGCGCCTCGCGGACGGTGGGCGTCACCTGCTCGCTCGTGCGGCACGTCACGCCCGCGCCGCATTCCGGGCAGCGGAAAAATCGACGTCGACTGGTCATAGGCTCCCCCGCATGGATGATCGCAGCTCCGCACCGCGGCGGAAGATCGAGCTGAGGCGGCGCGAGAGCGACCTGACGGCCTGGATCGACTCGTGCGTCTCGTGCATCGCGCGGAGCATGGCGGCGCGGCTGGCGTCCGGCTGGCTCGCGACGAGGCTGAACGAAACGGCCTCGCCCGCTTCCCTGGCCACGTCCGCGATCTCGATCACCAGCGCGTGCGGGCAGGCGGCAAGTTCGACGGTCGCCGGATCGACCATGCGGGCATAGCATTCGAGCAGCGGCATCGAAGCGCCGCCCGCGGCGACATAGGCGCGGTCGAGCGCGGCGGCCTGCGCCAGGGTAGGCGTGGTCGCCATATCGGATCAGACCATTTGTAGATCGTCCGATCGCCCACGCCGGCGGCGCGCGCGGCATGGCGAACGCCCAGATGCTCGGCGATCTGCGTAACGGCGGCAGACCAGGTGCCGGGGATGCGCTGCTTCGTCATGCGCGCACCTGCGCCGACAAGGAGGAGATGGGGCTCCGGTCGGCCAGAGCCGCCGGAGCCTCCGCCGCAGTGCGACCCGCGGGGTTATCGGAGAAGTGGTAGGCGTTCGATGCCAGACTTGGATCGCACGCGACGCGAAGCAAGGGGCGGGGTACATCAAGGCCTTCCGGATATATGTCCGGTCGCAGCAAGGTGCGGGAAACTCCTGTCAGTTCCTCGACTCGAAGGACGTGTTCCGCGGGAAGGGGTCGATTGTACTTGAGCCAGTGGTTCACAGTTGATTGCCGTCGACCAATCATGCGCCCGAAGGACGACTGCGAACCCGCCACTCGAACTGCTCTGGCCAGCGGTGTGTCCAAGGAAAGCTCCATGCTCATGTCGCTCGCCTAACGGAGCTCCGGTAGTTGAGGCAACCGTAGGTCTGTTGTGGCGCGCTAACGGCAAGCCGTTAGGAATTGCCCAATGAATATAGGCGAGCGCATCGATGACCGGCTAAAGGCCATTGGCATTTCGCAGGCTGAGCTAGCGCGACGTGTGGGCGTGCGGCAAAGCACGATCAACGGCCTCATCCGGGGGGAGTCGCGCGGGTCGAAGCATCTTCACGTAATCGCGAGGATCCTACGCACGTCCCCGGCCTACCTGACTGGTGAGACGGAAGACCCCGCGCCCGATGCTCCTATCCTGGAGCCGGAGCGGCCGGTGCAGTTCGTCACCCTGCAGGTCGCCCTGCCTAGTGAGGAAGCGCTGGCAACCATGTTCCGGGCCATGCTTCGAATCGTGCCTGAGGACGCAACGGAGGACGAGCGCGCTCAAATTCTCGCTCGGCGTTTGCCAGCTGCGCTTTCGCAGCTTCGAGATCTCGCGCCTTAACCCGGTGCGGGTGCAATGCCCGCTCGCGGTGCAGCTGCTCCAGTTCCCGCCACAAATCGTCCCGCAGCGCCGCGAAGACCGCGCAGGTTGCCTCGCATTCCTCGCACCCATGCTCGCACCCCGGCGTCAGCCGCAGCACCGGCTTACACATCACCGTCGACCCTTCGTGAAACGTTCTTGTTACGTTCCGATATCCGGCGCGCGGATGTGTAGGAAACCCCAAAAATATGCATCGTGACGAAGGGGTTGCGGTAACGCTTTCAGATCCTGGCCCGGTCCCCGCTGGGACAGCGCCGCGATCCGGTTTAGCCGGCGCTCATGGTCGTGCTTATGCTTCTCCGCAGCCTCTCTGTGCATCGCCAATGTGCATGACGGCGACACCATCCGAAGTTGCGACGGCGAGCGCATCCGAATCGCGAACATCGACGCGCCGGAAATGCGCGGCAGCCCCAAGTGCCGCGATCGCCGGCGCCGTGGCTGGTGCGACTATGCCCTGGCCACGCGGAGCCGCGACGCACTGGCGAGATTCCTAGAGGAAGGACGCGTGACGCTACGGCGCCAGGGCGAGGACCGTTATGGCCGCACGCTTGCGACGCTCGCGGTCAATGGGCGCGATGCGGGGCAGTACCTGGTTGACCGACGCCTTGCCCGCCCGTGGCGCTGACGCGCGGCGGGGCGGGATGTGGGACTTTGCTGCCATTCAAGGGGATGTTTGGGAACGACGGGTTTCGGAAGAAGCAATCTTTCCTCCGTCTCACCAGTCTGTATCTGCACAGCGCGGCGGACCAAAAACCATACGTGGCTCATTTTTGAGAAAGCCGTATAGGTGGGCAGCGCATCTGACCGGGCGCGGCCTGCAGGGTGATTTGCAGTGTCGCATTAGGAGGTGCTGGTGCTGAGCTCTCGGGCGATAAATACCGTACTTTGAATCTTTCCTACTGATCCTGTTCCTCCGCATCAATGTCCGCGGTCGAGCAGTTCCCGCACCTTGGCGGCCAGCGTGGCATAGGTGAAAGGCTTGGAGAGAAGATCGACATCGGGGTCGAGCCGGTCGTCCCGCATGATGGCATCGCGCGTATAGCCCGACGTGAACAGCACGCGCAGCTCCGGATGCAGCGCCCTCGCACGGCTGGCCAGTTCGGGTCCGGACATGCGCGGCATCACCACGTCGGTCAGCAGCAGCGTCGCGCCGACGTCGTGGCCGCCGAGCAACCGCAGCGCGCCATCGCCGTCCTGCGCCTCGACCACCTGATAGCCCAGTTCGCGCAGGATGCCGACCGTGTAGGCGCGGACGTCGTCGTCATCCTCGACCACTAGGATGGTCTCGTCGGCGTTGCCCATCCGCGCTGAGGGGCGTCGCTCCTCGGCCTCCAGGAGGACGTCCTGCTGCTTGCGGGCCAGATAGAGCCGTACGGCCGTGCCGTGACCCTCGGTGGAGTCGATGGTGATGTGGCCGCCGGACTGCTTCACGAAGCCATAGACCATCGACAGACCCAGCCCGGTACCCTTGCCGACTTCCTTGGTGGTGAAGAACGGGTCGAAGACCTTGGCGACCGTCTCTGGCGACATGCCCGTGCCGCTGTCGATCACCGAGACGACGACATAGGCGCCCGGCAGGCATCCGCCGGGAAGTGCATCTCGCACCTCGACGTTGCGGGCCTCGATGGTCAGGCCGCCACCACTGGGCATCGCATCGCGCGCGTTCACCGCCAGATTGAGGACCGCGTTTTCCAATTGATGCGGATCGACCTCGACCTTCCAAAGCTCCGCGTCGGTGTCGATCCGGATCGCGATCGTCTCGGTGATCGAGCGGGTGAGCAGGTCCGACATGCCGGTCAGCACGCGCGCGATGTCGATCGTCTTGGGCTCGAGGGGTTGCCGACGCGAAAACGCAAGCAGTCGCTGGGTGAGCGAAGCCGCGCGCTCCGCCCCCTTCAGCGCATTTTCCAGCGAACGCCGCATCCTTGGATCGTGGTCCATGTCCATCCGGCGGACGACCGTGTCGATATTGCCGATGATGACGGTCAGCAGGTTGTTGAAGTCGTGCGCGATGCCGCCGGTCAGCTGGCCGACGGCCTCCATCTTCTGGGCCTGGCGCAGCGCTTCCTCGGCCTCCCGCCGCTCGGCGACTTCCTGCTGGACGCGCATCTCCAGCGTATCCGCCAGCTCGCGCAGCTTGGCTTCCTGCTCCTTGGCCGCGGTGACGTCATAGATCACGCCGATCAGGCGATAGCCGGATCCTTCGCGGACGACCTCGCCGCGGCGCGCGATCCAGCGATGGCTGCCATCGTCATTGCGGACGATGCGGAACACCGCCTCCAGCGTATCCCCGATCGCATCGCTGCCGGGTTGCGGCAGCAGCAGCGGCTCGCCATCGCACAGCACACTGTTGATCGTCCGCACCGGCAGCACCGCGGCGGGATGCAGGCCGAGCAGCTGGCAGAACTCGCTGGATACGGTGGCGGTGGCGAAGCCGTCACTGTATTCGAACGTGCCGACGCCGCCCGCCGACTGGGCGATGCGCAACCGCTCCTCGGTCCGCTTGCGTTCGGTGACGTCGATGAGCAAGCCAGTGAAGCGCACCGGCGCGTCATTCTCGTCCAGATGCGCCTGGCCGCGCCCGTGCATCCACAGGGTCGAGCCGTCCGGCGCAAGTACGCGGAATTCCTTGGAGAAACGCTCGGCCCCGGCGAGCATGCCGGCCACGGCGATGCGAATCCGCGGTCGATCCGCCGGATGGATCGCGGCGAAGAAGGTCGCCGTCGGCAGGTCCCTCGTGGCGGCTTCGGGTTCCAGCCCGTACAGCTCCGCAAAGCGCGAATCGATGCGCAGGGCGTCGGCCGCAATGTTCCAGTCCCAGCTGCCGCTCGCACCGGCGGCGGCGAGGATCGACCGAACCTGCTCGGCGCCTGCCTCAGCCATCGTCCCCAACCACCCGGGCGATGAACTCGTCGAGCAGTTCCTTCAGCTTTTCGAGCGAGGGGATGTCCATGATCATCGCGATATAGCCGCGGATGTCGCGCTTGCGCACGGCGAAGTCGATATAGAGGAACAGCACCAGCCCGTCCTCGTCACCGGCATCGTCGATCTCGAACAGCGCCGCACTGTTGCCGTGCAGTACCTCGGGAATGGTCATCGCCAGCGAGCGCTTGAGCATGTTGGCGATCGTGGCGAGGCAGGAATTGAGGATGACGTTGCCGGTTTCGGTCAGCGCCTCGCGCTCCATCTCGGCCAGGTCTTCGGCGGACAGGCTTTCGCCGGTTACGGCTCGGACCAGCTCCAGGCTGTTGCTCTCGGGGAAAATAAGCAGCGCACGGCCGGCAAAGGCACCGTCGAAATCTTGCCGCACGGCGACCAGTTCGGCCGCCTCGCGTTCGCTGATCAGCCGGGCCGCGCGGCGCTGGCTGACGATGTCGATCGCGGGCACCGACAGCGTCACCTGGTCGCCGATCATCTTGCGCAGGCTGGAGGCGGCGCGCCCTACGCCGATATTGACGATCTCGGTCAGCGCATCGCGCTCGAGTTCGCCGAGCGTCACGCTGTCGCGGATCACGCCTTCGCCGATCGCAGGCGGAGCGCGGCGCCCGAGAGAAACGCTTCCAGGCTGTCCGCGCTGACCGGCTTGGGAACGAAGGCGGCCCCGATCGCACGGGCGCGGGCGATGATCTCGTCCTGAATGTTGGCGGTGATGATGGCGATGGGCATGTCCGGGCGCAAAGCGCGGAGCTCGCCGGCAAGTTCCAGCCCGTCCTTTTCGGCCATGTTGAAATCGATCAGGCAGACGTCCACCGGCTGGGCGGCGACCACCTCATGTGCCTGCGCTGCGCTGCCCGCCTCGGCCTTTTGCCACTCCGGCTGTAGCTCGGCGAGCGCCTTGCCGGCGACGATGCGCGCAAGCTTGCTGTCATCGACGATAAGGACGGTAACCGGCATTCGGGACTCCAGATCAAGGCCTTTGCAGCGCGAAGTGGTTCGGCTCCGCAACGGTCCTAGCGGCGAATCGTCCCGATGTCATTGCAACAGATTAAGCAGGTATCGTGCCAGAAAGTCACTGCTTGGCACACCGCACACCGGCGGCCGCGCGGCAAGCAGCACCTGCGCCACCGCAAGATGCAGCCGCTGCGCCGCGCCAAGATCGACCGTCCGGTCGGGCGCTTCCTGCAACGCCACCAGCAACGTGTCCGCATCCTCGGCAGGGCATCGGCCCACCAGATAGATGGCATCGGCGTCGACCCGGACCGTCATGCGACCAGCGCCGGCAGATCGAGAACGAGCAGCACCCCGCCATCCCCGAGCAGAGTTGCGCCGCCGATGCCCGACACGCCCGCGAGCAGTCCGCTCGGCGGCCGCACCACCGCATCGATGCGATCCGCGAAATCGTCGACCCGCAGCGCGACCCGTTCGCCCTCGGCGCTGGTGACGAGCAGCTTGGCATGGGCGCCGGGCAGCTCGGTGCCTCCCAACAGGCGGGCGAGGCTGAGCACCGGCACGGTGCGGCCGCGCAGGACGCAGGCGGTCCCCTCGCCGACCGGCAGCAGCGCCGATTGCTCGACGCGGACCGTCTCCACCACGTGCTCGAGCGCCACCCCGTAGCGATCCCCGGCCGCCTCTACGACGAGCAGCCGGGTGGTGAGGGCGTTGGCCGGGAAACGCAGCAGGAAGCGCGTTCCGCGACCAGGCGTGCTGTCGATCGCGATCGTGCCGCGCAATTTCTCCACCGCCGCCTGGACCGCATCCATGCCTACCCCGCGCCCGGAGACGCCGGTGACTGTCTCCGCCGTTGAAAAGCCGGGCGCGAAGATCAGGCGGAGCGCGGCGGCGTCGGTCAGCTGGTCGGCGGCTTCGACGTCCAGCAGACCTCGCGCCTGGGCGGTAGCGCGGATCCGCGCCGGGTCGATCCCGCCGCCGTCATCGGCCAGGGTGATCGCCACCGCATCGCCCTCCCGGCTCGCGGTGAGCGTGACCCGCCCCTCGACAGGCTTGCCGGCGGCGGCGCGCGTTGCCGCATCCTCGATGCCGTGGTCGATGGCGTTGCGCAGCAAGTGCAGCAGCGGCTCGGACAGCCCTTCCGCGATCTGCTTGTCGACCTCCAGCCCGTCGCCCACCATGGCGAAGGCGATCGGCTTGCCGAGGGTCGCGGCGATCTCGCGGGCGAGGCGCGGCAGGCGGCGGAGCGTCGGCGCGAGCGGCACCAGCCGTACCGCCGCGACGCTACGCTGCAGGTTGGCTGCGCTGCGTTCGATGCCCGCCTGCGCGGTGCGAACGGCAGCGGCCAGCGTACGGTCCTGGGCCTCGATGCGGGCGGCGAGCGGCGCAAGGGCATTGACCGCCACCAGCAGCTCGCCGAGGCCGTCGGCCAGCGCATCGATGCGCGCGGCGTCGATGCGCAGCGTGGTCGCGGGGCCTGCTTCGGCGGGCGCGTCGGGGGTGGGCGCCGGGGCGGCCGCCTCGAAGCGATGCAGCGCGATCTGGTCCGGCATCATCCGGAAGGCGGCGCGCACCACCTCCGGCGAGGCTGTGCTCAGCCCTTCGAGGATCGAGATGCAGCGGAACGGCTCGATCGCGTCGAGCGCGGGCCAGCGACCTTCGGCCGGACGGATATCGAGCCGGAGCAGGTCTGGGATCGTGGCGACGATCGCCAGCGGATCTTCGCCGCGGAAGAAGCAATCGGGATCGGGCGTGTAGCGGAACGCCACCACGGGGCCCTCGGCGCCGTCGGCCAGCTGCCGGGCCCAGTCGGGGGTGGCAGCGGAGGACGATACGGGTGCAGCGGCCTCCCGCCCAGGCAGGCCCGTGATCAACGCCGCCGCGACACCGTCTGCATCCTCGCCGAGCGCGCCCCGCAGCTCCACATCGTCTATCCAGCGGTCGACGCCGTCCAGGCACGCGACCAGCGCGCCCGTCGCCGCGCCGTCGAGCGCCATGCCACCCTTGCGGGCGCGTTCGAGCACGTCCTCGGCGGCGTGGAGCGTGCGTTCCGCCGCCGCCATCGGGAAGATCGCGACCGAGCCCTTCAGCGTATGGATCGCGCGGAAGGCGTCGTCGATCGCGGCAGCGTTGCCGGGATCGCGCGCCAGCACATCGAACGCCGCCGCCGCCTGGGCGACCAGGTCTCGCCCCTCGACCAGAAATTGCGCCAGCAGCTCGTCCATCACGGCTTACGATAGACGATTGCGTCTTCAAGGCGAGCCATTGTGAACCGGTCCGTGATCCGCGCCATGGATTCGCTGTGCCCGAGGCAGACGAAGCCGCCGCTGTTGAGGCTCTCGAACAGGTTGGAGGCGGCGAGCTGCCGCGAGTCATCGTCGAAATAGATCAGCAGGTTGCGGCACAGGATCACGTCGAACCGGCCGAGCCCGGTGAGCGTCGCGCGATCGACGATGTTGGCGGGGGTGAAGCGCACCGATTCGCGCAGATCGTCGATGATCTTGCGGCGATGGCCGCGCTCGGGCTCGAAGTAGCGCTCGACCACGTCCGCCGGCAGCCTGGCCAGCGCGCGCGCCGCGTAGCGCCCCGCCTGCGCCTGGGCGAGCGCGGCGGTATCGAGGTCCGATCCGACGATCTCGATATGATAGGCATCGACCAGCGGCCAGTTTTCGAGCAGCCAGATCGCGATCGAATAGGCTTCCTCGCCCGTCGAGCAGGGCATCGACCAGATCCGGATCAGGTCGCCGGGGCGCCGCGTGCGGATCAGCTCGGGCAGGATCTGCCGGGCGAGCGCGGCGAACTGGTGTTCCTCGCGGTAGAAATAGGTCTCGTTGATCGTGAAGGCGTTGATCAGCGCCTCGCGCTCGGCCGGGTTGGTGCCGACGAAATCGAGATAGCGCGCCGCCTCGGCCATGCCGCTTCGCGCCATCCGCGCGCCGATCCGTCGCTCGATATAATAGCGCTTGTTGGCGCCGAAGATCATGCCGGTCCAGCGATAGAGCAGCGCCCCCACCCGCGCGACCTCGTCGTCTGAAAGCGCCGCCGGGGGTGCGCTGGCAATGGTGCTCTCCCGCGTCACCGTGCGAAGCAGGCGAGCAGTTCGGCCGCGAGCCGATCGAGCGGTGCCACGATCGTGGCACCACCGGCGGCGACCAGCGCCCCCGGCATGCCCCAGATCACCGCGCTATCGGCAGATTCGGCAAGCGTCATGCCGCCCAGCGCCTTCAATTCCGTCATGGCGCCGGCTCCGTCATTACCCATACCGGTCATCAACACGCCAACCAGCCGCTCGGGTGCGACGCTCTTCATCGCGCTCGCCACAAGGCGATCGACGCTGGGATGCCAGAAATGCTCGCCGCTGCTCGGCGTGGCGGCAGCGGCGAGCGCGCCCGCGCGGCGGGTGACGACCAGATCGGCATCGCCGCGACCGATATAGACGTTGCCGGGCGCAAGCACCGTCGTGCCCGTCACCTCCTGGACGCTCAGCGCACACAGCTTGTCGAGCCGCCGCGCGAGCGGGCCGGTGAAGCTCGCCGGCATGTGCTGCGCGACGAGGATCGGCCAGGGGAAATCCTCGGGCAGATTGCCGAGCAGTGCATCGAGCGCCGGCGGCCCCCCGGTCGAGCAGCCGACCAGCACCAGCCCCTCGGGCGGCAGCGGCGCGGCGAGCGGCGCGGTGCGACGCGACGCGGCGGGCTTGGGTTCGGCGGCACCCGCTGCCCGTGCCCGAACGCGCTCGCGCAGCCGCGTCGTCCGCGAGATCCGCGCGCCCGCTGCGCTACGGACCTTTTCGACCAGCGCCGGGACGACGGAATCGATCTCCAGCGACAGCGCGCCTCGCGGCTTGGCGATGAAGTCCACCGCACCGAGTTCGATCGCCTCCAGCGTCTCGTCCGCCCCTTCCGCGGTGAGCGCCGAGACCATCACCACCGGGCACGGCCGCGTCACCATGATTTGGTCGAGGCAGGCCAGGCCGTCCATGCCGGGCATGTGAATGTCGAGCGTGATCACGTCGGGCGCGACCTCGTCGAGCAGGTCGAGCGCCTCGGCGCCGCTCCGCGCGACCGCCACCTCGAACCCGCCGGCCTCGGTGAAGATGTCGACCAGCAGGCGCCGCATCAGCGGGGAATCGTCGACGACGAGCAGCTTGATCACGATGCGGCGGCCATGCCCCGCAGCAGATCCTGTTCGGCGCGGTCGAGCAGCTCGCGCGGCGAGACGATCAGCACGATCCGGTCTTGATCGGGCAGATTGGCGACCCGTTCGAACACGCGCGTCTCCGCGCCGCCCAGGTCGGGCGCCGGGCCCACCGCCTCGGCGGCGATGCGCAGGACCTCGGAGGCGGAATCGACCACGAAGCCCGCCTGCAACTCGCCGATGCGGACCACCACCACGCGCCGCTTGCCGCCCGCGGCCATGGCCGCACCGAAGCGCTCGGCCTGGTCGATCACCGGCACCACCGCGCCGCGCAAGTTCATCACCCCCTGCACGAAGGCGGGCGCCTTGGGCAGGCGGGTGAGCTTGCGCGGCAGCGGAGCGACTTCCTCCACCGCAGCAATCGGCAGCGCGAAGTCGCTGTCGCCGATCCGGAACAGGAGGAACTGCTCGCTCGTCGCGTCCATGGCGCTTTCCTCGATCTCGTTCGCGGTGCTCGCTTGGGCAAGCCGCGCGGTGATGTCCTCGCGCAGCAGATGCTCGGCGGCGAGCAGCGACACCAACCGCCGCCCCGCGTCCAGCCGGCAGATCGCCTGGATCCGCGCCTCGGCGCTCCCCCGGGTGAGCACCTGCGGAATCGCGTCGATCGCGGTTTCTGGCACGCGCTCCACCCCGCGGATCACATCGACTACCAGGCCCACGCGGTGCTGCCCGATCCGCGCGATCACGACGCGGGTGCGCGCGGTCGCTGCCGCCGCCGGCATGGCGAGCAGCGCGCGGAGGGAGAGCAGCGGCAGCAGCGCGCCGCGCACGGTGGCGCTGCCGACGACCACCGCGTCGGCGTGCGGCATTGCCGCGATCGTTTCGGGCAGCCGTAGCACGCTCTCGACGGCGCCCAGCGGCAGCGCGAATTCCTGACTGCCGAGCGCGAAGACGACGAGCGGCAGCACCGCATGGTCCGCGGCGTCGGCCACCGTTTCCTCCGCTACGACGCGGCCGACGGCCCGGCGGTTGCCATCCGTGGCCAGGCTCGCCGCGATCAGCGCGGGCAGGTCGAGCATGCGGGCGCCGCTATCGCCGTCCTCTGCCAGCGTATCGACGGCGTCCACCGCGAGCCCGAACAGCGCGCCGTCGTCGACGATCACGACCCGCCGCTCGATGCCGACCGTGCGATCGACCAGATCGGCCAGCGACAACACCGGCACCACCGCCCCGCGGATATTGGCCAGCCCGAGCAGCGCCCTGGGCGCATGCGGCACCCGCGTCAGCCGCGGGATGCGGGCGACCTCGCGGACGATCGGCGCGGGCACGGCAAGCCGCTCGCCGCCGGCTTGCAGCGTCAGCACCCGCAGCCCCGCCGCGCCCTCGCTGCCCATCGCGTTCAGGCCGCCTGCGCGGCGATTGCGGTCGCGATCTGAGCGATTTCCTCGATCGCGGCGGCCAGCAACTCGGCCCCCTGCGCCTGCTGGCGCGCGGCGGCGCCGGCCTCGCGCGCGGCACCGTTCGCCAGATCCGCCGCTTCGGCGATCTGGGTGGTGCCGCTGCGGATCTCGCGCACGGAGCGCAGGATGTCCTGCGTTCCCGCGAGGATCGCATCGTTCGCGCCGCGCGCCGCCTGCAGGTCCTCGATCATCGAGCGGAAGCGCTCGACGAACGCACGGTTGCGCCCGATTTCCACTTCGGCCGCGCCGATCACCTGTTCGAGGTCGCGGCGCACCGTCGCGATCTGCTCCTGCATCGTGCGCACGATGTCCGCCGCGCGATCGGCGCGCGTCGCCGAATCCTGCGCGAGCTTGCGGATGTCGCCCGCCACCAGGGTGAAGCCGCGCCCGGCCTCGCCCGCGCGCGTCGCCTCCACCGAGCCGCTCACCGCGAGCATGTTGGTCTGCACCGAGATCAGCGCGAGCTTGCCGATGATCTTGTCGATGCCGCGCGCCGTATCCGCCAGCGCGGCCAGTAGATCGAGCACGGCGCGAAGCTCCGCCAGACCATGCTCGACGCCGCCCGCCACCCGTTCGATCGCCGCGCCGCTTATCACGACGCCCTCGACGATGGCGCCGATCCGCTCGGCGGCCGCGGAGGCGCGCGCCTGCAGCACCTCGGCCAACCCCTCGATCTGGCCCATCGCCATATCGGCCTGCATGGTCGCGGACGCCTGGACCTGGGTGCCGCGCGCGATCTGTTCGAGCGCGACCAGGATCTCGCCCGAGGCACCCGAAAGCTCCTGCACCGTTGCCGACAGTTCCTCGGCCGCAGCGGCGATCTGCTCGACCGCGCCCTGGTTCGCGCCGTCGCCCTCCAGCGCCTGGATCAGATCGCCCAGCATCTCGGCGGTGCGCTGGCTTTCCTCCAGCGACGTGCCCTGCTGCTCGACCGCCTGCTGCGCCTGCGCGGTGGCCGCCGATTGCTCCTCGGCGGCGCTTGCGACCTGCTCGGCGCCTTGCTCGGCTTCCGCGGCGGCGGCCTCGGCCTCCGCCGAGGCTTGGACGATCGCCGCCGTGCCCGCACCCAGCGCCGCCAGCTCCTCGCGCGCCTCTTTGAGCTGCACGACGACAGCGCGGCCCGACTGCGCCTCCCGCGTGGCCAGTTCGGAAGCCGCGCGCACCTGCTGCACCACCCGGTTCACCTCGCCGACGACGCTCGCCGCCAGCTGCTGGATCTCGCCCGCGCCGGCTTCGGAGCTTTCGGACAGTGCGCGAATCTCGTCCGCCACCACCGCGAAGCCGCTGCCGGCATCGCCGGCCCGCGCTGCCTCGATCGTCGCGTTGAGCGCAAGGAGGCTGGTCTCGTCGGCGACATCGGCGACGCTGACGCCGACCGTGCCGATCTCCCCGGCTACCTGCTCCAGCGCGTCGATCACGGCGACGGTCGCAAGCTGGCGCTGGGCGTTGAGCTCGATCGCGACGACCGACATCTCGATCTGCACGCCAACCTCGGCAAAGGCGTTCTGGACGATCTCGATCTGGCGGCGCGCATCCTCGGCCCGCGTGCTCGCGTCCCTGAAATTGGCGTTGAGCGAGGCGATGAGGCCCTGCGATTCCTGCCCTGCGCCGGCGGCTTCTTCGGCGCCGCTCGCGATATGGTCCATCGCCCGCTGCAACTCGCTCGCTGCGGCGGAGGCCTCGGCGATGCCGCTGGCCAGTTCCTGAACGGATTGGTCGATCCCCTCGATGGCATTGGCGGGGCGGCGCGTCCGGCGGGTGACCCGCGCCTGCGGCAGGGGCGCCGATGCCACCTTGGCCTCTGCCGCCGTGGATTCTTCCCTGTCGCGTTTTGCGCGAGCACCAAGGGTCGATTTCTTCACCAGCGCCATCAGAACTCCAGGGATATTGGGCTTTCAGCCTGCTTAGAGCACAGCGGACGACGGCGCCAGCATCCGCATAGCGGCGGGCACCTGCCGTTAAGCGATGCGGGGACCGACTGCGTTTGTGGCAGCGTGCTACCGCCAGTTCGAGGACTTTGGCGGAGAATCATCAAGCGTTTCTGACGATCCCGTCCGGACCAAACTAGGCCATCCCTTTGACGGGTGAGGGGCGTTCTTACCAGCGCCATCGGCTGCTTTCGGCAGTATCGGACGTTCAATCGTTCGAAAGGCTGACCGATTGTGGTCGACTGCGGACTGCAGCTCGCCCGCCACCTGCTGAAGATTTTGAATTCCCCCCAGCGTGCTCACACGCGCAGCGTGCCGACGAACCGATCTATCCGAACTCGGTCTAGACGCTTCTTACACAATCCATTTCCCAGACGATCAAGGCGCTCTGCGATAGGTTCGCCCCAGCTGTGATTCGAGAGTACCCCTTTGGCCTTCTCGATCACCGTGCAGAAGTTTCCAACGGCTAGACTCACTGCAGCCACTCCCGTCGGAGTATCGGATCCGGTGGCTACGGTCGCAACCGCCGCAGCCATGCCTGCGGCCGCCAAGACCGTTGCTGGAATCTGACAACCATCTTTTGCGCCGATAGCGACCATGTCGCGAAAAAGAGCGATTTCCTCCTCTACATCGAGTGGGCGCGGGGCGCGGCGGCGGCGCTTGGCGATGCGTTCGACCACTTGGTTCATTTCGTCTAAGACTTCGCCTCGGTTCGCCAATATCGCGACTCGATTATGGTCGACGCGATTGAGGAACTGGCCAAATTCATCGTCGTCGGGGTAGCGCGAAACAGGTGCCTTGCCGACATGCTGAGGCGTTTGTCCTGGTCTTGGGTCCATGCCGGCTTGCTGCCGGAACATCCATGTGGCCAGTCCTACGCGTCCTCCCTCGGCCGCGGCACCGAGCGCATGGGTGAAAACGTTTTTATCGATCAGCGTCTTGGATGCATGGTCTACCTCACGCGCGAGCATGGCATAGTCGCCGCCCAGGGCACCTGTGAGTGGTGCGCTCAGGAGATGATGGTGCAGGTAGAGCCGCGACATCCGGTCCTTCAACTGCCCGCCGACCTTCATAACCTCTAGCACGCCATCGCCGCCGCCCTGGAGCCAGTCGTCTAGGATAGGATCATCAAGCAGAGGGCCACCGTGCCTTGCGGCCAAGTCGCGAACGGCGAGGTAATAGGCTATCCTGCCCTCGAATTGGTTCGGCACCGGCCATTGGGCGTCGCGGGTGACCTCGTATCCTGCCTCCGATCTTTCCGCGAGCAACGCGGAGTGCAGCTTGCGATACCCCTGGCCGGCCCAAGCTGCCCGCGCTGACAGTTCCGACCAATTCACTCCCATCAGGCGGAAGGCGGCCGCTCGTACGTGCTGCAGCCGGTAGAAGCGCTCCGGATGATGCTCTACCTCCGCCAGCACGCAGCCGACGAGCTGAGAGACGCCGCCGGTGACATAGCGCGATAGATCGTCGGCGCGCAGGTTGACGAGCACCGGGCCTGGTCGGTCATGACCCCTGTGACGAATAAGTCGGGCGAACTGCTGGGGTGAACAGCCATATTTGCGTTGGAACGCGTGGAGGTCAGCCGTGCGATCATCCAAGTCGACAATCACCGTGGGCGATGTGCTCAACCAGAGGTGCGGTGGGTTATCCTCGATCCAGGAAACCAATTGTCGCTGCCTGTCGCGCAGGTATCCAATTTCGCCGGTAGCGAGAGCGGCGAAGATGCGTTCGCGGTGGTCGGGTTTCGCCAAAACCCGGCTGCGAAGATCGTCGTCTTCGTTGAGCCTGCTCTCGACGCGATCCGCCCTCGCGCGTGAGTGGTCGTCTACGCGCGCGACCCATCGCTCCAATTCCGCTCTCGAGTAGTACATTTCGCCCCCCTGCGAAATCATATCATGCCCAGCGAGTCGCTCGCCGTTGGACGTTGTTCCAGTATCGAAACGAAGCAACTACGATGAGAGGTACAGGTCAATAGATTGTGTTTCTCGCGCTACCGCGTTTCAGGACTGTCGGCGATTGTTCCCACCGCATCATACAAACGGCGTTCCTCCTGAAAGCTCCAGCTTCACCGCGGTGGTAAAGCCGCCGCTATCGTCTAACCGGTGGTTCACCCCGATATAAGCCAGCGCTGCGCATCGATATCGGCCTTGAACCCTTGGGCGGTGGCGGGCTGCTCGGGAGCGAGATCCGCGCGGCCGAAGGCGAGGGTGAGATCCAGGCTGCGCGGCGCGCGGCCCGCGCGCCTGGCCTCGGCCGCGGCGGCGCGCTTCGCTTCCGCTTCGCTGGCATAGACGCGGGATAGCTTGCGCTCGGCGCCGTCGCTGCTGCCGGCCGTCACCTGCTGCTTCTTCGCGCCTTTGCGATCGTGCCACTCGGCCACCACCTTGCCGGCGGCCTCACGCTTCTCGACGCGGTAGCTGTGCCGATCGCCGTCGCGGCGGCGGATGGTGACGCCGGGCAGGGGCTTGCCGGTGGCGGTGATGCCGGCGCCGATGGGCGCGAAGATCAGGCACCCGGCCTTGATCGTGGCCACCGCGTCATGCTCGCGGCCGAGGCGGCGCAGCAACGCGATGTCGCTTTCGCGCTCCTGCGCCTTGGCATGGACGGCGATTGAGGCGAGCGCGGGCGCGCAGCGGGGCTGGAGCCGGTGCCGGCCGGCGATCGCCTGGACGATCGCGCCGAGCGTGGTGTCGTGCCAGCTCTGCTCGCGGCGGGTGGTGAGGCTGCCGGCAAAGTCCGCGGCGCTGGCGCGGATGCTGACGGTGTCGGGCGGCCCGCTATGCTCCACCGTATCCACCGTGAAGCGGCCCTTGTCGACCAGGCCGATCGCGACGCCGTCGCCGGCCTTCCAGCCGAGCGCGACGGTGAGCACCGCACCCTCGGGCGGCAGGGCCAGGCGGCCGTCGCTGTCGTCGAGCACCAGGTCGAGCTGGTCGGCATCGCCCCCGCGCTTCTCGGTGAGGCGCAGGCTGATCAGGCGCGGGCGGATCCTGGGCGACAGATCCTTGCCGTCCAGCGTGATGCGGAAATCGGCGGTGGGCGTCATGCGGCGGCATCCGGCGCTTCGAGCAGGTCGATGCCGAAATCGATCTGGCGCGGCCGGCCATCGGGGAGGAAGTGGCGGTGTCGTTCGTCGATCGCGGTGATGACGAAGTGGCCGAGGACATTGCCGCGACCGTCGACCAAAGGCCAATCCTCGCCCTCGGCCGCCATGTCGATCAGCTGGTCGAGCGAGACGCGGCCGTCCGCCAGTTCGACATGGGTGCTGCCCGAGAGCGTCACCGTCTCCAGATCGGCGCCGGTGAACTGGATCGCATCCTTGGCGCCGACGCGCCCGTTCGTCGCGAAGCGCCAGGCGCGTTTGCGCTGCAGCTCGTCATAGGCGAGCGTGTCGATCGCGAAGACGAACATGCCCAGGCTCAAGAGCTTCACAGGTCATCTCCATCGGGGCGGTCGGCCATCGACGTGCGGCGGCCGGCGCCGACGCG
This sequence comes from Sphingomonas sp. ABOLE, assembly GCF_003950455.1. Classification (NCBI taxonomy): domain Bacteria; kingdom Pseudomonadati; phylum Pseudomonadota; class Alphaproteobacteria; order Sphingomonadales; family Sphingomonadaceae; genus Sphingomonas; species Sphingomonas sp. ABOLE. Next base: position 12,529 of record NZ_QQWY01000050.1, on the reverse strand, counting down.
GGTGAGCCTCTCGAGCTCGGCGCGAACGGCGCGGGCGAGATCGCGCTCCGACTGGCCGGGAAGCTGCTGGATCACGATCGTCACCGGGCCAAGCGCGGCGGGGGCAGCGCTCGGCCGCGCTGCTGCCGGTGCTGCGCTGCCGGCGCCGATCGCCAGCGCCGCAGTGCCGGTGGCGACGGCATTGGCCAGGCGGCTGGTGAGGCCGTCGATCCGGTCGACGGGCCGGTCCTGATCCCGCGCGAGGCCCTGATCGAGGCCCTGCATCATGAACCCGCCGAACGACGCGAACACGCGCGAGGGCGAGTGAATACCGAGCTTGCTCTTGAACCAGCTCGCCGCCGCCGATGCCGCCCCAACGATCGTATCCTTGAGCCGTCCCAGCATGCCGGTGATGCCGGTGATGATGCCGCGCACGATATCGCCGCCCGCTGCAATCATGCGCTGCCCCAGCGGCCCGCGCATCCAGGCGAGCAGTGCCATGAAGCCCTGGATCATCAGCCCCACGGGGGAGAAGCTCAGCAGTACGCGGCCGACGAACTGGATCGCGGACCAAGTCGCCGACTTGATGCTCTCCCACAGCCCGGCGAACCAGGTGCTGATCGCTCCCCAATTGGCGTAGATCGCATAGACCGCGGCGACGAGCGCCACGACGCCGAGCACCACGCCGCCGACGATCCCGATCAGCGGCAGCATGCCGACGCCGATCAGGGACGCCGTAGCGGCAAGTGCCGCAAAGGGCGCGGCCAGGCCGGCGATCAGGATCGCGCCGCCGCCGAGCACAAGGAACAGGGCAGCGAAGGCGGCGGCCCCCACGGCCAGCGACCGCGCCAGGCCCGGGTTGGCGGCGGTCCACTTCGTGACGCGGTCGGTGAAGGCGTTCGCGCGCTCGAGCACGGCGTTGACGGTGGGGAGCAGCTTGGCGCCGAGCGTGACCGCAAGCGCGGTGCCGCTCACCTGCAGGCGCCTGGTCTGCTCGGCCGAGTCCTTCATGCGCTCGGCGAAGTCGCGATCGGTAGTGCCGCCGGCCGCCAGCGCCGCCGCGCGGATGCGGCGATATTCCTCCATATTGGCGATCAGCGGGCGCAGGCCCTGCTGCACCTGGGCATCCTCGAACAGGTTGCCCAGCTTCGACATGTCGCCCTTGAGGGTCTTGTTGGTCAGCTCGGCGAGGGCGGCGAGCGCCTGGCGGAGGGCAGGGTCCCGCGGCTCGCGGGGGCCGCGGTTCGTGATCGCATTCGGCACCTTGCCCAGGCGGCGGAGCTTAACCACCAGGAGCTGGCAGTAGCGCTGGAAAACCCGCCCGGTCATCTTGGCGCGATGCTCGAAATAGTAGGCGTTACTGGTCTGTTCGCGCTGCGGGGCAAACTCGCCTTCGTTGGCGGTTTTGACCGTGCGCCGCACCCAAGCAATGAAGCCGTGGTCGCGTAGGCGCTGGAGCGCCGCGATCACGCTGTTCCGGTGGCAACCGGCGCGCGCGGCGATCGTCTCGATCGCGGGGAACAGGCGGCCGGTGGCGAAGTCGATCGTCTGGAGCAGCGCCTCAAGCACGGTGATGTCGATGCGCCGCAGCCGCCCGTCTGCGGCCTGCAGGTAGCTGCTGACTTTGCCGAGCTCCTGGCGGAGAAGGGCGGGGCGCCCCGGCGCCGCCTCGGCGCCGGCTACGTACTGGTCGAGCTCGGCCGAAAGCGCGGCGTGCCGCTGGCGTGCTTGGCGAATCTCGGCGAGGGGGTACTCGCGCCAGAGATGCTGGAACAGCTCCTTCGCGGTCTGGATCAGCGCCTCGCGGTGCGCGATGCCCTGGCCGACGCTGCCGTCGCCGATCGGCCGCCAGGGCTTCGCCCGCGCGTCGTCGACGTCGTAGCTGTCGCGATGCGGTGTACGGCGCTTGCCCTCGGGATCGTGATCCGGGCCGCGCGTCTTGCCCTGCAGGCTGGCGCTCACGCCCTTGAGGATCTGGCGTACGGAACGGGCCGTCATGCGCGGCCCTCGCGGGCGAGCGTCAGCGGCGCGGAAGGTCCAGCAGCGTATCGGGCGCAGGCAAGCCGTCGGTCAGCATGTCTGCCCACAGCTGCGCAATCTCCCGCCGCCGCGGCATATACGCCGCCCGGTTGTACGCGAACTCCACACCTTTCGGCTTGTGGGCCAGCATGAGATCTATGACGGCCTGGTCGCCTGGCCTGTTCTCGCGCTCGGCCAGCTCGTTCATTGCCGTCGAGAAGGTCGAGCGCCATCCGTGCGGAACGTGCCGCCCGCGAAATTCGGAAAGGCGATTGTACATCGTGCCGATCGCCGCGTCGCTCATCGGTCGGTGCGCGTGGCGCAGATTCGGGAACAAGTACGGTCCAGGCTTGGTGAGCCGAATCGCCAACTTGAACAGCTCGACGGCTTGTCGCGAGAGCGGCACCACGAACTCGAAGGCGGCATCGTTCTTCCGTTCGAGCGACAATTTCATCTTCTCGGCAGGGATGCGCCAGATCGGGGCCGCGCCGTCCAGGTCCTCGAGCTCGTCCGGCTGTGCGAGGCGAATCACCCCAGGTCGTACCGCAGTGAGCGCCAGCAAGCGCGACGCGATCTTGACCAGAGGCTGTCCCGGCTGCTTTTCGCTCTCCAGCAATAGCTGCTGGGCTTCCTGCAGGTTGCGGAGCGCCGGCTGCCGCCCACGCTTCACCGGCTTGAGCGCAGCATGCACCTCCGCGGCGGGATTGCCACTCGACTGGCCGGATGCAATCCCGAAGGCGAAGACCACTTCGAGGCGCTGGCAAACCCGATGCGCCGTCTCGATTGCCGGCCGCGACTCGATCGCGCGGAGCAGACGAAGCACGTCGGGGGGCGTGATCTCCGTGATCAGCGCTTCCCCCAAAACCGGAAACACGTCCCGCTCCAGGCTGCGCTGCACGTCCCGCGCGTGACGGGGTACCCAGGTCGCTTTCTGTACCCCAATCCAGTCCTCCGCCAACTGCTTGAGCGTGGGGGTGCCAATGGGGGCACCGCGCTTCTTCACTAACGATGGGTCCTGCCCATCGCGAAGCATGAGAGCTGCGGCGTCCCGCGCGTCCCGCGCTCTGCTCAGTGGCATGTCCGGGTAGGCGCCGAGCACGAGGGCTCGTTCCTTGCCGCGCAAGCGATATTTCCAGCGCCACGAACGATAGCCCGTGGCCGTGACAAATAGATACAGGCCGCGCGAATCCGAGAGCTTGTATGCCTTGCCCGTCGGCTTCGTCGCACGGCACTTCGCATCGGTTAACACTTGATACCCCCAGCTGCCGGGGGTCGTACCCCCAAAATGCCCCCAGAACATTTGCGAAACGCCGATGTGAATTGCAATCGGCTGCGACAGCGTTTGCAGCGAAAAAGCTGGGGAAAAGGGTTGTCCCGCAATGAGCTGCGGCAGGGCGCAAATGGTGGTTGGCGGAGGGGGTGGGATTCGAACCCACGGTGAGCTTGCACCCACGGCGGTTTTCAAGACCGCTGCCTTAAACCACTCGGCCACCCCTCCGTACGACGCCAGCGCCTAGTCCGAGTTGGCGGCCGGATCAATCCATCCCAGTGCGGCGCGGTGTTCACGGACCTGTCACATTCGAGTCGCGAGCGGCCAAGCGACAAACATCGTAAACGCACGCCCTTCCGCTGTTCCGGACCGGGACGGGGTCCCCGTTCGGGACCAACGGCTTGTTGAAGCCGGCGCGCCGGCGGCTAGTTCGGAAGGGGCTTCCAGCAATCGTTTCGGCTCCAGCGAAAACAGAGGGTTTATGATCAACAAGCTTCTTCCGGCACTCGGCGCCATCGCCGCCGTCGTCTCCTTCTCGGGCGCGGCGCAGGCCACCACGGTCGTCACCACCAACTACACCGGCGCGAACATGAACATCGCTCCGGGTACCGACGGCACCTACTCGGCCGATTTCGGCAAGTCGGGCATCGAGGCCGGCGACTTCGAGCACATCTACACCTTCACCCTGCCGGCCTATCTGACGGGCAGCGCCTCGATCAACACCAGCGCGGTGAAGCTCAAGGCTGCCAATGATCTCGACCTGTTCTCGGTCGTGTTCAACGGCGTTGCGCTGACCGGCACCTATGGCGGCCTGAACGAGGCGGTCTTCGCCAACGACGTGCCGATCATCGCTGGCAAGGAAAACACCATCGTGATCAAGGGCACGTCGCGCGGCAACGGCTCGTACGGCGCCCAGGCGACCTTCGCCCCGGTTCCCGAGCCCGCCAGCTGGGCGATGATGATCGGCGGCTTCGCGTTCGTCGGCGGTGCGCTGCGCCGTCGCAACACCGCACGCGTCGCGTTCGCCTGAACCACGCCTGCCGCACCCCTCCCGGGTGCGCTGGATCGAAGGACACCGGTCGTGCCCCGCGCGGCCGGTGTTTTTCCTTTGGTCGCCACCGGACGCGGTTTTCGTCGTATCGGACGGGCGCGCGGGCTTTCTGTGGGCGCGCGGCTGTGCAACAGCCGGGCCATGTCGCGTATTCGCTCGTATCTCGCCGGGATTGCCGGCCTCGCCATTGCCCTTGCCGTGCCGACAACCCCTGCGCTGGCGCAGGACGAGGCGGGCTTTCAAAGCTACCTCCAGACCCTCGCAGCCCAGGCCGCCGCCGCTGGGGTGAGCCGCCGCGCGATCGATGCGGTGATCCCGACGCTCACCTACAATGCCCGCGTGGTCGAGCTCGATCGCCAGCAGCCGGAGAGCAGCCCGAATGCCCCGGTCCCCGCCTTCGCGCCCTATCGCGCCCGCCATGTCGATGCCGATCGCATCACTCGCGGCCGCGCCGCCTATCTGCGTGCCCGCGGGCGGCTCTCGGCGATCGAGCGCGAGACCGGTGTCCCCGAATCGATCATGGTGGCGATCTGGGGGCACGAGACCAGTTACGGCCGGGTGATGGGCGGGTTCGATCTGCCGCGGGCGCTGGCCAGCCTTGCCTATGAGGGCCGCCGCCGCGCGCTGTTCGCCGACGAGTTCATCGCCACGCTCAAGATGATCGACCGCGGCGTGCCGCGCGAGAAGCTGGTCGGCAGCTGGGCGGGCGCGTTCGGCGGGCCGCAATTCCTCCCCAGCGTCTATCTGCGCCTGGCCCGCGACGGTGACGGCGACGGGGTGGCGGACATCTGGAACAGCGATGCCGACACGCTCGCCTCGATCGGCAACTATTTCGTCAATGCCGGCTGGCGCGCAGGCGTGCCCTGGGGCTTCGCCGTGTCCGTGCCCGCGTCGCTCGACCGCCGCCTGATCTCGAACCGCACCACGAGCCCGCGCTGCCCGCGCGTCCATGGCCGCCAGAGCCAGTGGAAGACGATGGCGGAGTGGCGGGCGCTGGGCGTCGTCCCGCAGGGCCGCGCCTGGCCGGGGGACAACTTGCTGGCGACGCTGCTGGAGCCCGACGGGCAGGGCGCAACTGCCTATCTCCTCACCGGCAATTACCGCGTGATCCTCGACTATAATTGCTCGAATTTTTACGCTTTGTCGGTAGGCCTGCTCGCCGATGCAGTGGAACGCTAGACCGATCGCGCTTGCCCTGGCGCTGCTTGCAGCGACGAGCGCCCGAGCACAGGACGCAGACCCGACGCCCGGCGCAAGCGGGCGCCGGGGCACGTCCGAGCGCCAGCCGGGCGACGGACGCTATGATGCGGTGGGCTATGCCGCGGTCCAGCCGTTCGGCGCCGCCGCCCTGGCGGTCAGCCCCAACCTGCCGGCCGAAAGCTATGCCGAGGTGACCGCGCTCGACAGCGGCCGCACGATTCTCGTTCGCATCGCGGAGACCTCCGAGGTTCCCGGTGCGGTCGCCGCACTCTCCGAAGGTGCCGCGAGCCAGCTCGGCGTTCCCGCCGATCGGCTGGCGGCGGTGCGCATCCGTGCGGTGCGACCCTCTGCCGAGGACCAGGCTGCGCTCCGCAGCGCCGGTGCCGCGCAGCCGCGCATCGATTCGCCGCCCGCACTGCTGCGTGCCCTGCGACTACAGCTCCCGCCGCAGCCCGATATCGGTGAGCCCCTTCTGCCACCTCCCGCGCAGCCGGACCCGATCGTCGACGTCATCCCGCACCCCGTCGAGAGCGTTGCGCCCCCGGCGAAACCCCGCTCGACCCCGAAGGTCGCGCCCCCCAAGCCGGGCCAGGGCCGCTATCTGGTGCAAGTGGCCGCACTTTCTTCGCCCGAACGCGCACAGGCGCTTGCCCAAAAGCTGCGCGGCTTCGTAAAGGCAGGGGGCGGGCTCTACCGCGTCCAGCTCGGCCCCTTCGCGACGGAGGCGGTGGCGGAGCGGGCGCGGGCAGAGGCCGTTCGGGCCGGGTTCGGAGATGCGCGCCGCACCACGGTCCGATAGGGGTAATTACTCGCGTTCTGGACCGATCATCATGAAGAAGCTCGCCGCCGCCTCGTTCCTGGCGCTCGCCATCGCCGCTCCGCTGCAGGCCGCCGGCCCGGATTTCCCGACGCCCGCGCCGATCGCCTACATGGAAGACATGTCCTCGGGCGCGGTGCTGTTCGCCAAGGATGCCGATCGCCGCATGCCGCCGGCCTCGATGGCGAAGATGATGACGGTCTATGTCGCGTTCGACCTGATCAAGAAGGGCGAGCTCAAGCTCGACCAGAGGATCGAGGTGCGGCCCGAGACCTGGAAGAAGTGGCACTCGCAGGGTTCGACCATGTTCCTGGGCGTCGGCGAGCAGCCGACCGTGGCGGACCTGCTCAAGGGCATCGTGACCCTTTCGGGTAACGATGCGTGCGTCGTCTTGGCCGAAGGCATCGCCGGCACGGAGGAGGGCTTCGTCAACCTGATGAACGATCGGGCCAAGAAGATCGGCCTCACCAACAGCCATTTCGGCACCTCGAACGGCTGGCCGGACGAGGGCCGCACCTATGTCACCGCGCGCGACCTGGCGCATCTCGCCGCCGCGACGATCCGCGACTTCCCCGATCTCTACAAGGCCTTCTACTCGCTGCCGAGCTTCACCTGGGGCAAGACCCTGGGCGCGGGCGCCGCGATCGAGCAGGGCAATCGTGATCCGCTCCTCGGCAAGGTGCCCGGCGCCGACGGGCTCAAGACCGGTCACACCGAGGAGGCCGGCTATGGCTTCACCGGCTCGGCCGAGCAGAACGGCCGCCGCTTGGTGATGGTGCTGGCAGGGCTCGACACCTATAGCGGCCGGGCCGACGAATCGGTGCGCTTCATGCGCTGGGGCTTTGCCGCCTGGAGCACCAAGCCGGTGGTGAAGAAGGATCGCACCGTCGGCACGGTCGACGTGCAGGGCGGCACCGCCAATCAGGTTGCCGTCGTCGCACCGCGCGACCTCAACATCACGCTGCCCTCGGGGCTTAGCCCGAAACTGGCCGGCAAGATCGTCTACCAGGGCCCGGTCAAGGCCGGCTTCAAGAAGGGCGACCATATCGCCGACCTGATCGTCGAGGGCGAAGGCATGCCGCAGCAGATGCTGCCGCTGGTCGCCGCCGAGGATGTCGGCCAGGCAGGCTTTTTCGGCCGCGCCTGGGCAGGGCTCATGTCGCTGCTCCACCTGGCCTGATCGCCTTGGCCGACGCCCTGATCGGCAACAACCAGGCCCGCGACGCGCTCGCCGCCGCGATGGCGAGCGGCGCGTTGCACCATGCCTGGCTGATCGCCGGGCCGGAGGGCGTGGGGAAGGGGGCCTTTGCCCGCATCGCCGCCGCGCGCATGCTGGCCGAGGCCGCCGAACCCGATCGTCTGCTGCCGGGCTGGGACGTGCCGGAGAGCACCCGCACCGCCAGCCTGATCGCCGCGGGCAGCCACCCGGACCTCAAGATCCTTGCCCGGCTGCCCAAGGATGCCGACAAGCCGGACGAGGCACTCGCTCGCTCGATCAGCATCGCGCAGGTGCGCAGCCTCCAGCCGCTGTTCGCGACCAAGCCGTCGCTCAGCCCGCGCCGGGTGGTGATCATCGACGCGATCGACGACCTCGAGCGTGGCGGCGCCAATGCGCTGCTCAAGAACCTCGAGGAGCCCCCGGCGGGGACGATCTTCCTGCTGGTGAGCCATGCGCCCGGCCGGCTGCTGCCGACCATCCGCTCGCGCTGCCGGCTGCTGCGCTTCGAGCCGCTGTCCGACGCCGAGACGACCACGGTGCTGCGCCGCCAGATCTCCGAGGCGAGCGAGATCGAGATTGCTGCGCTGGTCGAGGCTGCCGAGGGGTCGCCGGGCCGTGCGCTGCGCTTTGCCGGGCTCGACCTGTCGGCGCTGGAGGCAGACATGGCGCTGCTCGCCGAGCGCGGTGACCCGGACAATTCCGTGCGGACCCGCCTCGGCCGCCAACTCGGGTCAAAGGCTGCCCAGCCGCGCTACGAGGCATTCTTAGAGCGTTCGCCCAGCTTCATCGCCGCCCGCGCCAAGCGGCTGGAGGGCGAGGCGATGCGGACGGCGCTGGATGCTTATGTCGCTGCGCGCGAGCTGGCGGGAGCGGCGCTCGGCCTGTCGCTCGACGCCACCGCTACGGTGTTCGAGATGAGCGGCATCCTGGCCCGGCTCGCGCGTCGCTGAGCGTACAGGTTGCCCGTTGCTGCGCCGCATCCTAAAGCGGCGGGCATGGCTGACCCCTTCTACATCACCACCGCGATCCACTACCCCAACGGCAAGCCGCACATCGGCCATGCCTATGAGATGATTGCCGCCGACGCGATCGCGCGCTTCCAGCGCCAGCAGGGTCGCGACGTGTTCTTCCAGACCGGCACCGACGAGCATGGCCTCAAGATGGTGCAGACGGCCCGCGCCCGCGACATGACCGCGCGCGAGCTCGCCGATGAAATGTCGAGCTATTTCCGCGTGATGGCGGAGAAACTCGACATTTCGTGCGATCGCTTCATCCGCACCTCCGAGGCCGATCACTACCGCGCCAGCCAGGCGATCTGGGAGAAGATGGCGGCCAAGGGCGACCTGTATCTCGATCGCTACGAGGGCTGGTATTCGGTCCGCGACGAGGCCTTCTACGAGGAGAAGGAACTGCAGGAAGGGGAAGGGGGCCAGAAGCTCTCGCCCCAGGGCACGCCGGTGGAATGGACCAAGGAGGAGACCTGGTTCTTCCGCCTGTCGAAGTACCAGCAGCCCTTGCTCGACTTCTACGCCGCCAACCCCGACTTCATCCGGCCGGAATCGCGCCGCAACGAGGTGCTGCGCTTCGTTGAGGGCGGTCTGGTCGACCTTTCCGTCAGCCGCACCAGCTTCGACTGGGGCGTGCCGGTGCCGGGCTCGCCGGGCCATGTGATGTATGTCTGGGTCGACGCGCTGACCAACTATCTGACCGGCGCGGGATTCCCCGACGATGCCGAGCGGCTGGCGCGCTACTGGCCTGCCGATCTGCACCTGATCGGCAAGGACATCGTCCGCTTCCACACCGTCTACTGGCCGGCCTTCCTGATGTCCGCCGACATCGCACTGCCCAAACAGGTGTTCGGCCACGGCTTCCTGCTCAACCGCGGCGAGAAGATGTCCAAGTCGGTCGGCAACGTCGTCGATCCGATGGAACTGGCGGAGACCTACGGTGTCGACGCGCTGCGCTATTTCCTGCTGCGCGACGTCAGCTTCGGCCAGGACGGCACGTTCAGCGACGAGGCGATCGTCACCCGCGCCAATGCCGATCTCTCGAACAGCTTCGGCAATCTTGCCCAGCGCACGCTGAGCTTCATCGCCAAGAACTGCGAAGGCGCGGTGCAGGCCGGTCGCGCCGATGAGGCCGACGCAGTGCTTCTGACCGAGGTCGACACCGCCTGCGCCGCCTTCACCCGCGCCTTCCAGGATCTGGCGCTGAGCCAGGGCGTCGAGGCCTGGATGACGGGCGTGTTCGCCTGCAACCAGTATATCGACGCGCAGGCGCCCTGGACGCTGCGCAAAACCGATCCCGAGCGGATGCACGCGGTGCTCGGTACGCTGCTCAAGGCGATCCGTCGCCTCGGCGTGACGATCGAACCGGTGGTGCCGACCTCTGCGGCCAAGCTGCTCGCGCAACTGGGTCCAGAAGGCGACGCGGACTTCAAGATTGCGCCGCCGACCCCCATCTTCCCGCGACTTGAACTCCAGGCTTCCGAGGACGCATGAAGCTCGCCGACAGCCATTGCCACCTGATCTACAAGGGTCTCGGCGAGCAGCAGCCCGAGGTGCTGGCCCGCGCCCGCGACGCCGGCGTGGTGGCGATGCTCAACATCTCGACGCGCGAGAATGAATGGGACCAGGTGATCGCCGTCGCCGAGCGCGAGGCGGATGTCTGGGCCAGCGTCGGCATCCACCCGCACGAGGCGGACACCCACCCGCATGTCGACACTGCCAAGTTGGTCGAGCGCGCCCGGCACCCGCGCGTGGTCGGCATCGGCGAGAGCGGGCTCGATTACTATTACGACCATAGCGACCGCGACCGGCAGCGCGCGAGCTTCCGCGCGCATTTGGCAGCCGCGCGTGAGACCCAGCTTCCGATCATCGTCCACACGCGCGACGCCGAGGAAGACACCGCCGAGATTCTGCGCGAAGAAATGGGGAAGGGGGCCTTCCCCGGCGTGATCCATTGTTTCACCGCCAGCCGCGCCTTTGGCGAGATTGCGTTGGAACTCGGCTTCTACATATCGATTTCCGGTATCGTGACGTTCAAGAACGCCAAGGACCTGCAGGAGACCGCCGCCGCGCTGCCGCTGGAGCGGCTGCTGATCGAAACCGACGCGCCCTTCCTTGCGCCGGTGCCGCATCGCGGCAAGACCGGCGAGCCGGCCTTTGTGGTCGACACCTGCACGTTCCTGGCGCAACTCCGCGGCGAGGATCCAGAGATGCTGGCCGAGGCCACCCGCGCCAACTTCCACACGCTCTTCGCCAAGACGCTGGCGTGACCGGGCAGGGGACCTGCCCTTGACGCTAAGCATCCGCATTCTCGGCGCGGGCACGTCCTCGGGCGTGCCGCGCATCGGTCCCGACTGGGGCGCCTGCGATCCGAACGAGTCGCGCAACCGCCGGACGCGCTCCTCGGTGCTGGTGCGCAGCGCGACGACGACGCTGCTGGTCGACACGAGCCCGGACATGCGCGAGCAGCTGATCGCTGCGCAGGTCTCCGATGTCGACGCGGTGCTGTGGACCCATGATCACGCCGATCACTGCCACGGCATGGACGATCTCCGCCAGATCATGCATGCCCGTAGCGGCACGCCCGTGCGCGGGTTGGCCCGGCCCTTCACCTTTGAACAATTTTTCAGCCGTTTCCCCTATATCTTTGAAGGCCGAGGAAAATACTACCCGCCGGTAGTCGCGCTTGAAACCATGCCTGACAGTTTCACGATCGGCGACATCGCGGTCCGTGTCGTCGACCAGCCGCATGGCGGGATAACCTCGGCCGGCATGCGCTTCGAAAGCGGTGGCAAGGTCATCGGCCATGCCACGGATTTCCATGCAATGACCGCCGAGATGCGGCAGCTCTACACCGGTCTCGACGTGTGGGTCGTCGATGCGCTGCGCCGCGCACCGCACCCGACGCATCCGCATCTGGGCCAAGTGCTGGGCTGGATCGAGGAACTGCGCCCGGCGCGTTCAGCGCTGGTCCACATGGACCATAGCATGGACTATGCCACGCTCGCCGCCGAACTGCCCGCCGGTGTCGAGCCGGGCTATGACGGGCTGGAGTTGCACGCGTGAACGGTGTCGACGGCGTCAACATGGTCTGGCTGATCGGCGCGCTGGTGCTGGTGGTCAGCGCGCTCTCCGTGCGGCGGATCGGCTTCGGGCTGTTCCTGCGGACGCTGCTCGGCTGGGCGGCGATTGTGCTGCTGGTGCTGTTCGCGGTCGGGCACCGCTATGAGCTGGCGGCGGCCTGGTCTTCGCTGAGCGCCAAGCTGGGTCTCGAGGACCAACGCGTCGAGGGCGACACGGTGCGGATCCGGATGAGCCCTGACGGCCATTTCTGGGCGCGCGTCACGCTCAACGGCGCCGAGCGCCGCATGTTGATCGACAGTGGTGCGACGATCACGGCGATCTCCGAGCAAACCGCCAAGCAGGCCGACATCCAGACGTCCGAAGGCCTGCCGGCGATCATCGAGACCGCCAATGGCAGCGTGGCGGCGCGCCGTGCGCGGATCGCGGAAGTGTCGCTCGGGCCGCTCAAGATGCAAGATCTGGGCGTGGTGGTGTCGCAGAATTTCGGCGATCTGGATGTGCTCGGCATGAACTTTCTGTCGCGGCTGCATAGCTGGCGGGTAGAAGGAAATGTGCTGGTGCTGGAGCCGAAGGCGCCGGAGGGCACCGAGTAGCGCAGGCAGGTCTCCTCCTCCGCTGTCGATACTAAAAACTTTACATAATATTGATTATCGTTCCTTGCTCGGGGGTGGGCTGTAAGCGCAACGTACAAATGTCACTCTTCCGCCAGATAGAGATGTCACAATCTCTGGTCGGCGCCTTCCGAGTGGCATGCCACCCGAGCAATTGGGGGCACGCTGATGACGGTGGTCGCGATGAGCCGGAGCGAGTTGTCACGGTACGAAACGCTGCAGCGCGTCGAGCGGGGCGAGATCACCGCAAGCGAGGCTGGCGAGCTGCTCAG